>JBKPCW010000083.1:0-7640 GCA_046727555.1 Candidatus Dormiibacterota bacterium
GCTCTGGGGACCGCGGCGCGCGAGGTGCGCATCGCCGCGGGACGACCGCCGCGGCCGCTCGACGTGGTGCCAGTGCGTGCCGGCGCGGACCTGCTTGGGCTGCTCGTGGTCGGCGTCGACGGCGAGACGGTCGACGCCGATGGTCGCCTGCGCGCCCTGGAGCACGGCTCGACGGTGCTCGCCGTGGAGCTGTCGAAGGAGCGCGCGGCGGCGGAGGTCGAGCGCCGGCTGCGCGGTGACCTGGTCGAGGAGGTGCTCGCCGGCGGCCTGGAGGCTGACGAGGCGGAGCGGATCGCGCGGCAGGCCGAACGCCTGGGCCACCGCCTGCCGCAGAAGGCGTGGGTGGTCGTGCTCGAGCCGGACGACGACAAGACCGAGGCCGCGCTCGCCGCGCGGGGCCGTCAGGACCGGCTCGACGGCGCGCTGAGCGGCCTGGTCCGCTCGCGTCTGCCCGGCGCCCTGACGCTGGTGCGGTCGGCCTCGGCGGTTTTCCTCGTCCCGGACGAGCTCGCGTCCGACCTGGCGGCGGTGGAGAAGCTGGCGAACCAGGTGCTGGCAGCGGCGGCGCCGGTCATGAAGCCGGGGACGGGCTCGGTGGGGATCGGCAACCTCGCCAACGGAGTCAGCGAGCTGGCGCGGTCGCACGTGGAGGCGCGGCAGGCGCTGCGCCTGACCCGTCGCGCGGGGGGACGTGGCCGCGTGGCGTCCTACAGGTCGCTGGGCGCGTTTCGGCTGTTGCTCGAGGTGCAGTCGCCCGACGCTCTGCGGCGCTTCGTCGACGAGCTGCTCGGGCCGCTGCTCCGGTACGCCCAGTCGCGCGACACCCCGCTGCTGGACACGCTCGAGGCGCTGTCCGCCGCACGCTGGGTGCGCCGGGCGGCGGCGCGCAAGCTCGGGATCCACATCAACTCCATGACCTACCGGGTGGAGAGGATCGAAGCGCTGACCGGCCTGCAGCTGGACGACCCCGAGACGCGCGTGGCGATCAGCATCGCGCTGCGCGCGCGCGCGATGCTTGGCATGTGATTTCGTCCGATCGCCGGCGAATGTGTGAAACCCAGCACATAAGAAAGGGCCCGAGCGCGACGCCCGGGCCCTTGGAGTTGAATGGTCGGTGACTACACGTCGCTGTAGAGCATGAACTCCCACGGGTGCGGCCTCAGCGCGACCGCGTCGACTTCCTTCTTGCGCTTGTACTCGATCCAGGTGTCGATCACGTCCTTCGTGAACACACCGCCCTCGAGCAGGAACGCGTGGTCCGCCTCCAGCGCATCGAGCGACTCGGCGAGCGAGCCGGGCACGGATTTGATCCTTGCCTTCTCCTCGCCCTCGAGCTCGTAGATGTCCTTGTCGACCGGCTCGGGCGGCGTGATCTTGTTCTTGATCCCGTCCAGGCCCGCCATCAGGCACGCCGAGAAGGCGAGGTATGGGTTGGCCGCCGGGTCGGGCGAGCGGAACTCGACCCGCTTGGTCTTGGGGTCGGTCGAGTACATCGGGATGCGCACGCACGCCGAGCGGTTGCGCTTCGAGTAGACGAGGTTGATCGGCGCCTCGTAGCCCGGAACGAGCCGGCGGTACGAGTTGGTCGTCGGCGCGCAGATCGCGAGCAGCGCCGCCGCGTGCTTGAGAAGGCCGCCGATGTAGTACACGGCCGTCTGGCTCAGGCCGGCGTATCCGTCCGCGTCGGCGAACAGGTTGGCGCCGTCCTTCCAGAGAGACTGGTGCACGTGCATCCCGGACCCGTTGTCCTGGAACAGAGGCTTGGGCATGAACGTCGCCACGTAGCCGTGCTGGGCGGCGATGTTTTTGATGATGTACTTGTAGACCATCATCTTGTCGCCCATGCGGGTCAGCGCGTCGAAACGCATGTCGATCTCGGCCTGGCCCGCGGTGCCGACCTCGTGGTGCTGCACCTCGACACGGACGCCGGCCTCGATCAGCTTGAGCATGATCTCGGAGCGCAGGTCCTGGAGCTTGTCGGTCGGCGGCACGGGGAAGTAGCCCTCTTTGTGCCGCGGCCGGAAGGCCATGTTCGCCTCGGAGTTCTTGCCCGAGTTCCAGATGCCTTCCTCGGAGTCGATGTAGTAGTAGCCGCTGTGCGCGTTCTGGTCGAAACGGAGTGAGTTGAAGAGGTAGAACTCCGCCTCCGGTCCCCAGTAGCTGATGTCCGCGATGCCGGACTTGCGCAGGTGCTCCTCCGCCTTCTTGGCGATGAAGCGGGCGTCCCGCGTGTACGGCTCACGGGTGATCGGGTCGACGACGTCGCAGATCAGAAAGAGGGTCTTGTGCGACAGGACCGGGTCGATCGTCGCCGAGTCCGGGTCGGGCATGAGGAGCATGTCGCTCTCGTCGATCGACTGGAAACCGCGGATGCTGGAGCCGTCAAAGCCCAGCCCATCCTTGAAGCTGTCGACGTCAAGCTCGCCCAGGGGAAGACTGAAGTGCTGCCATGTGCCGGGAAGATCGACGAACCGGACGTCGACGACCTCGACGCCTTCGGCCTTCGCGCGCTCGAGCACCTCGCGCGGACTGGTCTTGCTGACCGACTTGGTTACAACTGCCATGAACACCCTCCACGAATTCAGAGATTTAGGCGAGCCCCAGGATCAGGTTAGGGACGGGGACGCCAGGCGTTCAGGTGGAGTTGTCACGAACTAAGACGGCGGTTTTCTGTGCGCTTCACACAAAAACGACCCGTCCACGGGCCACGTCTCCTCGTGCGCATGGCACGAGACCTCGCCCCGCAATTCGTCCCATACGCACGTTTTTGGACCGGCGCTTCGCTTCCTAGGCTCTGCCGCATCACGCCATGGAGGTGACGTCGTTGCCCAGATCCCTGGTCCCCCGTCGATACCTGCTAGCCCTCTCGCTCGGGCTGCTGCCGGCCCTGATCCCGGTCGCCGCTCTCGCGGATGACACGTCCGCGACGCAGTCGGCCGGCGTGGCCGCGGACACGGTCTGGGTGATCGTCGCCGCCTGTCTGGTCATGTTCATGCAGGCCGGCTTCGCCATGCTCGAGGTCGGCTTCAGCCGCATGAAGAACGTCGGCACCGTCGTCGCCAAGGTGCTGACCAACCTGAGCGTCAGCTCGATCGCCTACTGGGCGGTCGGCTTCGGCTTCGCCTTCGGCGCGGGCGGCGTCTTCGCCCTGATCGGCGGCAGCGGCTTCTTCCCGACCTTCAGCCCGGGCTCCCAGCTGAATCTGCCCGCGATCGCGGCCAGCACCACGCCGGCCGCGGCCAAGTGGTTCTTCGAGTTCGTCTTCTGCGCCGTCTCGCTCGCGATCGTGTGGGGCACGATGATCGAGCGCACGAAGTTCATCGTCTACATCCTCTTCGGCATCCCGTTCGCGGCCGTGATCTATCCGCTCATCAGCCACCAGCTGTTCGGTGGCGGCTTCCTGATGGCGACCCTCGGCTCGCAGGACTTCGCCGGCTCGACGGTCGTCCACCTGACCGGCGCCACGGCAGGCTTCGCCGGCCTGCTCCTGCTCGGTCCTCGCATCGGCAAGTACGAGAGGGGCCGCTCCAACGCGATCCCAGGCCACAACATGCCGCTCGCCCAGCTGGGCGTGCTGATCCTCTGGTTCGGCTGGTTCGGCTTCAACCCCGGGTCGACGCTGAACGCGACCAACCTGCACTTCGCCGACATCGTCGTGGTCACCAACCTGGCGGCCGCCGGGGGCGCCGTCGCCGCCCTCGCCACGATCTACCTGATCACCAAGACGATGGACGTCGGCATGATCGGCAACGGTGCGATCGCCGCGCTGGTCGCCATCACCGCGCCGTCCGGCTACGTCGAGCCCTGGGCGGCCATCGTCATCGGCGCGGTCGCGGGCGTGATCGTCGTCGTCGGCGTGCTCGCGATCGACAAATACCTGGACGACCCAGTCGGCGCCCTGCCCGCGCACGGGCTGGCCGGCATCTGGGGCACCTTGAGCTGCGGCCTGTTCACCGTCCCGGCGCTGGCGAAGTTCAACGGCGTCGGCCAGGGCGGCCTGTTCTACACCGGCAGCTTCCACCAGCTCGGCGCGCAGGCCATCGCGGTCGGCGCCTCGTTCGTCACCGTCTTCGCCCTCAGCTACGGCCTGTTCTGGCTGATCAAGAAGACCGTCGGCCTCCGCGTCACCGCGAGAGAGGAGATGGAGGGTCTTGACATCAGCGAGCACGGGATGTGGGGTTACCCCGAGTCGTTCATGCCGGTGCCTGGCGGGGTTTACCGCCAGCCGGACACGCCGACCGTCAACCCGCACCCGGTGCCTGAGCCGGTTGCGACCAGCCAGAAGGAGGTATCGACGGCATGACTTCGGCGAACGGAAGCGACTACGCGATGAAGATGGTGGTCGCGATCATCCGCCACGAGCGGCTGCAGGAGGTCCAGGACGTGCTGGACGAATGCGGGGTCTCGGGCGTGACCGTGACCGAGGTCAAGGGATGCGGCGCGCAAGGCGGCTACACCGAGACGTATCGCGGCAGGGCGGTGCACATCTCGCTCCGGCCGCGGCTGAAGGTCGAGGCGGTGATGAGGTCGGAGATCGTCGGCACCGTCGTGGACAAGATCGCGGTCGCCGGCCGGACCGGGAACGGTGAGGTCGGAGACGGCAAGATCTTCGTCATCGGGGTCGAGGACGCGGTCCGCATCCGGACCGGTGAGCACGGGCCGGAGACGGTCCAGCACGGCGAGCGCGCCATGTGGGGCCACTAGGCGGCTGGACGAAGCCGCGAGTGCCGGCGCTCGCGGCTTTCAACCGCGCTCGAAGACCGCGACAGCCGGCGCTCGCGGGCTACGCCGGCGCCGCTTCCGCGTTCTCCTGGATCCACCGGCGGATCGGACCCGCGCCGCCGGGGTAGCCGACCAGGCGGTCGACCATCTTGCCGGCCTTGAACAGGCCAAGCGTGGGGATGCCCATCACGCCGTAGCGGATGGCGATCTCCTGGTTGGAGTCGGTGTTCAGCTTGCCGAACTTGACCTTGCCCGCGAACTCGGTCGAGAGCTGCTCGACGACGGGCTCCATCATCTTGCAGGGCGGGCACCAGTCGGCGTAGAAGTCCACGACCACGGGCTCGGACGCGTTCAGGACATCGACCTCGAAGGTCGGACCGTCGAAGTGGACGAGGTTGTCGTTCATGCTCCGTTACAAGGGCGGCCGGCGATTTCCTATTCCCCGGATAATCGAGGCGTGGCAGTGGCCCAGGCCCAGCAGCCGGCGCCGGTCTGGGAGCAGGCGGCAAGGCAGTTCGGCGCCCGCTTCTTCGAGGCCTTGCCCGGTGCCGTCACCTGGGTCCTGCTCGCGGCGCCGGCGTGGATCCCGATCGTCTTCAAGCTCCCCGGGGCGATCTTCGTCGCCTCGGTGGTGCTGATCTTCGACGCGTACTGGGTCCTGCGCGCGGTGACCGTCGTCACCGGGGTCTACAGCACGCTGCTCCGCATGCAGCGTGACGGCAAGAAGGACTGGCTCGCGCTGTGCCGCCAGGACGAGGCGGCGGGGACGTACCACCCCCTGGAGTACGTCCACCTGTCGGTCATCCCAACCTACACCGAGCCCTACCACGTGCTGGAGCGAACGGTGCAGGCGATCGTCGACACGAGCTATCCGGACGAGCTGAAGATGATCGGGATCATCACGCGCGAGACCGACAAGCCGGGATGGGAGAACGTCGCCCGCCTCAAGGAGAAGTTCGGCGGCAGGCTGCGCGGCTTCTACCACATCAAAGACCCGCTCGAGCCCGGCATCGTCATCGGCAAGTCCGCGGCCATGAACTGGGGCGGGCGGTGGATGGTCCGGGTGCTGACCGAGGAGGGCTACGACCTCTCGAAGATCCTGATCACCGACCTCGACTCGGACTACAAGGTCCACCCGCAGTACTTCGCGTGGGTCAGCTGGCACCACGCCCGCGAGCCGCTGCGCGACTACCTGATCTGGCAGCCGGTGCCGCTGTTCCACAACAACATCTGGGAGGTGCCGATGGCGGTGCGGATCATGTCCGCGAGCACCTCGCAGTGGCAGATGTTCCTGCACTCCCGGCCGCACCGCCTGGTCGCGTTCAGCAGCTACACGTGCAGCCTCGACTTCGTGCACAAGGTCGGCTACTGGGACAAGGACGTGATCCCCGAGGACTCACGCTTCTACTGGAAGGCGTTTTTCACCTTCGGCAAGAAGTTCTCGGTCAAGTCGGTATGGCTGCCGATCTACGGCGACTCGCCCAACTCGCGTGACTACGCGTCCACGCACATGAGCCAGTACAACCAGATCAAACGTTGGGCCTGGGGCATCACGGACGTGCCCTACGTGCTCGCGCGGCTGTTCAAGCACCCGGAGATCCCACTCGTGCTGCGCATCCGGCGGTTCATGAACCTGTTCCTCAACCACCTGAACTGGATCTTCCTGCCGGTGCTCTTGATGTTCGGCGCGTCGGTGCCGATCTGGGTCAGCGTCGACTTCTCGCTCACCGACCTGGGGCAGACGCTGTGGGGCATCTCGGGCGTGCTGCTCGGCGTGACGCTGTCGACGGTGATCTTCTTCCTCTACTTCGAGATCAGGCTGCTACCGCCCAAGCCGCACGCGTGGCCGCTATGGAAGAAGGGCGCGGTCTACCTGCAGTACTTCTTCTACCCGATGGTCGGCCTGGTCATGAGCGTGCTGCCTGCGTTGGAGGCACACACACGGCTACTGTTCGGTCGCTACCTCGAGTACCGCGTGACGGAGAAGGTATGAGCGATCCGGTCGTGCAGGCGCTCGGCTTGCTGTTCCACCAGCTGCACGAGCGGCTGCGTGAGGAGGTGCGCGGGCTCGACCCGGGCACGCTGAACTGGCGCCCGCTGCCCAAGGCCAACTCGGTCGCGGTGCTGGTCACGCACCTCGTCGGCTCCGAGCTGGAGATGATTCGCTCCGTGCGCTCGATCCCGAATGAGCGCGATCGGGAGGCGGAGTTCAAGGTCGAGTCGGACGCGGCCAGGCTGCTGGAGATGATCGACACGGCCGATCGGGAGATGGAAGAGCAGATCGCGGCACTGACATTGGCCGACCTGGGAGAGCTGCGGCCGCGCGGCGACCGGCCGCCTCGCCCGGGCATCGAGTGGCTGATCGGGAACTACGGCCACGCGCGCGAGCACCTGGCGCAGATCGAGCTGACCAAGCAGCTCTACGACAGCCGCACCTAGGGCAGCGGAGCCCTCACCACGGATAGTCCCGACTATCCGGGGATTCGGGGTTCTACGCCCCGCAGACCGGTCCCGTGAAGTACGGGAGACAGAACCCCGGCCCCGCCAGCGCCCACAGCGTCAGGAAAGCGATGTATGCCAGCGCGGCGACGAAGATCGTGCCGGTGATGATGTTCCGCCCCGGCACCGGCCACCGCTTCCATCCCAGTCGCTTCGCCATCCTCCGCCCCGCCACCGCATCGATGAACGGAAACAGGAGCAGGGCCCCGACCACGATCGGCGGGATGACCAGCGACATGATCAACTCCGGTCCGAGCTTGAGGAACTGGAACAGGAACAGGAAGTACCAGTCAGGGCGCGGGATCGTCACCGCCCGCGGGTCGGCCGAAGCCTCGAGCTGAAGGTTCTTTTGCACGAAGGCGGACAGCAGGCCGACCGCGATCAGCATCACCACGGCGATGATCGGGTAGGGCCAGAAG
>JBKPCW010000084.1:0-7454 GCA_046727555.1 Candidatus Dormiibacterota bacterium
GGCGCCACGGGCGGGCTGCTCGTGGTCTTCATCGTGCTCGACATGGTCCACCGCGTGATCCCGAACACCGAATGGATCTCGCGCCTGTCGCCGATCTACTACTACAACCTGAGCAAGCCGCTCATCCCGAGCTACGGCACAAGCCCCGGCGGGATGCTCGTCATGCTCGCGCTCGCCGTCATCCTGACCGGCGCCGGGGTCTGGCTTTTCGTCCGCCGCGACGCGGGCGACGTGGTCCGTGTGCCCGGCGTTCGCGCCAGGGAGGCCCACACGAGCCACGCGCTGCCGGCCGGCGACTTCTCCTTACGCTCCGTCTACGCCCGGAGCCTGGGCATGATCGCGATGCCGACGTTCTGGTGGACGCTGCTGATCGCCGGCTTCGCGGGCTGGATGGTGCTCGTCGTCGAGCAGATGGTCAGCAAGCTCAACGACCTCTTCAACTCTGGAACCTCCTCGCTCGCCGTCCAGGTCCTGAAGAACATCGGCGGCGGCAGCTCCGAGCTCAACGCCCTCTTCCTCGGCGCGATGTTCGAGATCCTGCCCATCCTGCTGATGGCTTTCGCCGTCACCCAGGTCAACCGGTGGAGCGCGGACGAAGACGACGGCCGCCTGGAGATCTTGCTCTCGACCCCGGAGTCGCGCGCCGCGGTGCTCCTGGGGCGGTTCGCCGCGCTCGCCACGGCGACGATCGTCATCGGCCTGGTCACCCTGGCCGCCGCGGCGACCGCGGCGGCGCTCGCCGGCGTGTCGCTGGACGCGACCAACCTGGTCGAGGCCACCCTCGGCATGGTCCCGCTCGGCCTGCTCATCGCCGCCATCGGCTACCTCGCCTCGGGATGGCTGCGCACGGCCGCCGACACGGGCCTGGTCAGCTTCCTCCTGGCCGCATGGTTCCTGGTCAGCTTCGTGGGCCCGGACCTCAAATGGCCGGAGGCCACGCTGCGCCTGTCGCCCTTCTACTACTACGGGACCCCGCTCCTGCACGGCTGGCAGCTCGGCAACATCCTCCTGCTGGTGGCCCTGGCCGCCGGGGCGCTCGTCCTGGGGTCCCTGCGGTTCGCCCACAAGGACATCGGGGTCTGACTTCAACCCGCACACGACTCTTAACAGTTCCTTAAGAGGGGACCCAAACGATTCCGAGTAGCGTTCTCGAAAAGCTGGGTTCCTGGGGTGGGGCCGGAGCGACTTTAGGAGGGTTGGGAAGCAAGTGAAGAGGGTGGTGCTTGCCGCCGTGCTCGCGGCTGCGGTCGTGGTTCTTTCGCCCAGCACCGCCGGTGCCTGGGCGACCTATTGCGAGTGGGATCCCCTGGTGCCGGTGATCACCCCGGCAGGCAACGTGGTCTTGCTCTATGACAGCGTCTGGACCTCGAACCCCATCCAGCTCGGCCTGCCGATTGCGACGACGACCACGTCGCGCGTGTACGTGGAGGGCAGGCCGGCGACGGCCGTCGACACCGCCATCTGGGTGCCGGCCGGGCTGCTCCTGCAGTTCCCGGTCCAGGACATGGTGACGACAGGACTGCTCGGCTCCGGCCAGGTGCTGGCCACCAGGAACGGCTGGAGCGGGCAGACGCTCCACCTCAAGTTCACCTTGCAGGAAGCTTGAGGTAGGCCGAGCGTGACGCCCCGCCGGCGTTCCGAGCTCTACCGGCTTGGCGTCGGCGTGGGCGCGCTGGGGCTCGCGGGCGCGACGGCGGGTCGGATCGCGACCGGAGGTCCCGATTGGTGGCTCATCGCCTCCTTGTCCGCGGCCGGGATACTGGCCCTCGAGTTCCCGCTGCACATCAGCCTCAACTTCAAGGTGAGCATCGCCGCGGCGGTGTTCTTCGCCGCGGTTTTGCTGCTGCCGCCGCTGCAGGCCGCCGCGCTCGTCGGCGCGCTGCAGGCGGTGGACATCGTCGTCGCGGCGGCCCGCCGCGTGCGCGCGACGCGGGAGAGGCCGCCGGTGCGCACGATCGCGATCAACGTCCTCTTCAACGGCGCGCAGGCGTACCTCGCCGCCCTCGCCGGTGGCAGCGTGCTGGCCGCGATGGGAGTCTCCGCCTGGACCGGCCTGGCCGGACCGGCCGCGGCGCTGTGGCTCATCGTCGCCGCGGCGGTGATGTACGTCGTCAACTTCTTCCTGGTCTCGCTCGCCGTGGCCCTCGGCACGTCACGCAATCCGTTTTCCCTTTTCCTCCACACGCAGCGCGTCGCCTACGTCCAGTTCGCGAGTTTGTACCTGCTAGGCGCCGTCGCGGCGTTCGCGTCCGTGCAATTCGCCTGGCTTCCGCTGCTGGCGATCGTCCCGGCGGCCCTGCTGTACCAGTCGCTCCGGCAGCGGATCGAGATGCGCCGGGACGCGATGCGCGCGATGGAGCGCATGGCCGACGAGGTCGACCGCCGCGATCCATACACCTTCAACCATTCGCAGCGCGTCGCCATCTACACCCATGCCATCGCCCGCAGCCTGCGGTTCACCGCCTCGGAGATCGAGCTGCTCGAGCTGGCGGCCAAGGTGCATGACATCGGCAAGATCCGCATCCCCGACTCGATCCTGCTCAAGCCCGCCGCCCTGAGCGTCGACGAGCGGCGCGTCATGGAGACCCACCCTCGGCTCGGCTACGACATCCTGCGGCCTTTCTCCGAGTACACGAAGGTGCTCGAGCTCGTCCTGGCCCACCACGAGAGGTACGACGGAAGGGGATACCCGAACGGCATCGTCGGCAGGCACCTGCGCCTGATCGAGCAGGTGATCCCGATCGCCGACTCGCTCGACGCGATGACCACCGCCCGCGCCTACCGCGGCGCGCGCTCGTGGGCCGCCGCGCTCGAAGAGCTGCGCCGCGGCGCAGGCACGCAGTGGAACCCGCAGGTCGTCGAGGCGGCGGTCGCGGTGCTCTCGCCGGAGGCTTCGGTCGGCGCGCGCGCGGCGGCGCCGATGCCCGCCTAGAGGCACGGCCGAAAAGCCTCGCCGAGAGATTCGGCGATCCAGGTGGTCCAGATCCGGGCGAAGCGCCGAGCAGCGCAGCGAGCGCATCCGTTGATGCGTGAGCGAGCAGCGCAGAAGCTGAGCCTGGAGATGGGCCGCATGGGCGCCGAAGATCCGGCGAGGGCTTTCTGGCCGGGCCTCTAGCTCTTCGTCGACCCGAAGCGGACGTCGTGCCTGGCGCCCGGCGCGAGGAAGTCGAGCAGCCGCCTGGCCTCCGTCTCCACCTCGCGGGCTTCGCCTTTGGCAAGTGGTTTGTCGAACGGCGTGACCGTGATCGTGGTCGAGTCGCCGGCCGTGGTCGGGATCCAGGCCGCGCGGACGAACCCGTCGACCAGGACCGAGCCTTTCATGATCCCGTTGCTGCTGAAGAGACCGAGGTGCCGGCCTGGCGCCATGATCCGCGTGCGGTCGGCGTGCGCGAGCAGGATGTTGTCGTAGTCGGGGAGGAGGCGGACCGGCGCGTCGATGTCAGAGGACGGCCGGGGAGCCCGCGGCAGGTCGAAGAGCTCGCGACCCTGCGCGTCGCGGAATGTGCGCAGCTTCGGCCGCAGGCGCTCGAACACCGCCTTCAGGGCGAGACCGGACCACGCGCGCATGTCGGCGATCGACGCGGGGCCGAACGCGGCGAGGTATCGGAGGACGAGGTCCTGGTCCGGATAGGCCGGGCCGGGAGGCTTGCCCAGCCAGGCCTCGAAGGTCGTGAGCGTGACCAGGCCCCTGCCGCCCCAGACGCCGCGCGGCGGCGTGAAGACCAGCGGCACCATGTAGCGCACGCCGTACGCCATGGCCACTCCGTCGCGGCCGGGATAACGGCGGCCGAGCTGCTTCGCGAGGTCAGCCACAGTGCGCGGCTTTTCGCCCATGATCTCGGCCCCGGCGCGAGCGATCGCGTCCATGTCCGCCTCGCCGAGCTGCCGTCCCCACGGGCTCCCGTGGAGAAAGCCGCGCGCCCCCAGGCGCATGAACAGCGGCTTGATGCCCAGAGCGTCGCGCCTCGTCACGAGGTGGATCGTGTTGCGCATGAGCGAGAGGCGCACGGCCTCGCGGGTCTCGACGAGGCGAGACAGCTCGTCGGTGCGGAAGCCGCGCAGCCGCGCCCACAGCCCGACGTAAGGGAGGTTGGGCGCCTGGGCCTGCATGCCGACGAGGTGCTCGATCGCAGCCGCGGCGGCCATACGCCGGCGTTCGAGCAGCATCTGGCGCGCGAGCAGGGCGCGATTCAACGCCCGCCGGTCGAAGACCTGCTCGGATCGGGCCACGGGCCCAATCTATCCGGAGATCGTCTTCCTCAGCTCCGGGCGCACCGCCGACTTACGGTAGCCGTCGAACCTGGCCCGCAGCTCTTTCCGGCGCTGCTCGCCCCTGTCGGGGTCGAAGAAGTACATGGCCGCGGCCGCGAGGCCCATCCACATCATCAGGCGGGTCAGCCTGTACCGCAGGAACATCAATCAAGAAACGGGCTTGCGTCAGCGGCTACTTGACGGCCGGAGGCCCCGGTGGTATCTCGGAGTGCACTTCTTGGGGAGGGGTTGAGCATGAGCGAACGTCTGCAGAAGGACGCCATCGGGCTGGCGCCCGTCCTGTTTCAGTCGATCACCCACATGGCGCCGGCGGCCGCCGTGGCCTTCTCGATCATCTTCGCCACGACGTACGCGGGCGGCGCGACTCCGCTGGCGGTGGTCCTGGCGCTCGTCGCCTGCCTGATGGTCGCCATCAGCATCGCCCAGCTGGCGCGCCACCTGCCCTCGGCGGGCGGCCTGTACACGTACAGCGCGCGAGGCATCCACCCCGTCGTGGGCTTCTTCGTGGCCTGGGGGTTCATGCTCGCCGAGCCGATCGTGGCCCCCCTGCTTTACCTCGTGTTCGGCAACGCGCTGAGCGGGTATCTCAACGCGCACTTCGGCACCCCCACCTGGCTGTGGGCGCCGTTCGCCGCCGCGGCCGGCATCGGGGTCTGGGTGCTGGTGTACCGCGGAGTCCGCATCTCGACGGAGGCGGGCGTCGCGCTGGGCGCGTTCGAGGTCGTGGTCTTCCTCGCCCTCGGGATCACGCTGATCATCGCCGCCGGCTCGAACAACACGTTCAGCGTCTTCAGCCCCACCACCGGGAACTCGAGCGGGCTCGGCTCGGTGTTCGCGGGCATGGTCTACACCGTGCTCGCCTTCATCGGCTTCGAAGCCTCGGCGCCGCTGGCCGAGGAGGCGAGGGACCCGAAGCGCACGATCCCGCGCGCGGCAATCCTCTCGTGCGTCCTGATCGGAGTCTTCTATCTGATCTGCTACTACGGCGCGACCGTCTACTTCGGCCCCGCTCAGATGGCCGACCCGAAGAACGGCTTCTTCGCCTTCAACGGCAACGACCCGTGGGACGGGCTCGCTTCGAAAGTGTGGGGGCCGCTGGGGATCCTGGTGCTGCTCGCGATCCTGAACAGCGCGTTCGCCAACTCCAACGCCGGCGCCAATGCGGCTTCGCGTGTCGGTTTCGCGCTCGGCCGCGTCGGCATCCTGCCGCGCGCGCTCGCGACTGTGCACCCTCGCTTCAAGACCCCTTCGATCGCGATCCACGTCCAGGGCGCGCTCGGCATCGTGATCGCGATCGGCCTCGGTTTCGCGCTGTACAACTCAGGATCGGCTCCTTCACCGCTGAACGCGTTTGCGCTGCTCGGCACGGTGGCGACGCTGATCATCGTCGGCATCTACATCCTCACCAACGTCGCGAACCTCGTCTTCTACATGCGCGAGCAGCGGGCCGAGCTGAACGTGCTCTGGAACGTGATCGTTCCGATCGTCGGCGTTCTCATCTTCATACCGGTGCTCATCGCGTCGTTCGGTCAGGATTTCGCCGGTCTCGGCATCGCGGGCCTCACGCCACCGGCGAGCTACGCGCCGGCGGTCGTGCTCGTCTGGATGGTGATCGGCGTGGTTGTCTACTTCTACCTGGCGGCACGTTCGCCGGCGGCGATCAAGGAGACCGCGACCACCTTCGTCGAAGCGTGAGAGAACGGAAGACCGCGCGCGCCCGCTAGGTTGGAAACCTGGTGAGCCGTCGCGGTCTTCTGCTGTTTGCCGCCATGTGCGTGATCTGGGGCATCCCGTACCTCCTGATCCGCGTCGCGGTCGCCGAGGTCTCGCCCGCCGTGCTCGTCTTCATCCGCACCGCTGTTGCCACCGTCATCCTGCTGCCTTTCGTCCTGAGCGGGGGTGGCTTGCGCCCGATCGGCCGCAAGTGGCCGTACCTGCTCGCCTTCGCCGGCGTCGAGGTGGCGGCGCCGTGGTTCTTCCTCTCCAGCGCGGAGCAGCAGATCACGAGCGCGCTGGCCGGCCTGCTGGTCGCGGCGGTGCCCCTCGCCGGCGTGATCATCGCCGCGGGGTTCGGCAACCGCGAGTACTTCGGCGCCGGCACGATGACGGGCCTGCTCCTGGGCCTGGTCGGCGTGGCGCTCATCGTTGGGTTCGACCTGCCGGCCTCGAGCCCGCTGGCGCTCGCGGAGATGGCGGGTGTGGTGGTCGGCTACGCGCTCGGCCCCGCGATCCTCTCGCGCTTTCTCACCGGCATCCCTTCGGTGACCGTGATCGGGGTCGCGCTCGCGGCGTGCTGCGTGGCCTACACGCCCTTCGCGATCGCGCAGTGGCCTCACGCCGCGCTGAGCCTCGCCGCCCTTGGGTCGATCAGCGTGCTGGCCGTTCTGTGCACGGCGGTTGCATTCCTGTTGTTCTTCGAGCTGATCGCCGAGATCGGCCCGGTCCGATCGACGGTGATCACCTACGTGAACCCCGCGGTCGCGGCGGTCCTCGGCGTGACCGTGCTGCACGAAAGTTTCACCCTCGGCATGGGCGCCGGATTCGCCCTGGTCCTGCTCGGTTCGGTCCTCTCCACAAGGCGCGGAACCGCCCCGGAGGACCCCCGCACGGCCCCGGAGCGGCAACCCGGGCAGGCCGTATGATTCGGGTGCCCGCCGCCCGGGCTGGGGGGGTCCCCGGCGATGCCGTCCGTGGTCGTGAAGGAGTTTCGGATGAAAGCTGGTTTCGACGCGACCGTGCTCCGGCAGATCGAATCCGAGGTCCGCACCATCAAGGCCGAATACCACGGCAAGGTGCCTGAAGAGTCGATCGACCAGGCTGCCGACGAGTCGATGGAGAGACTCTCGACCTCCCGTGTGCCCCAGTTCGTGCCCCTGTTCGTCGGCCGGTTCACGCGCCAGCGCCTGCGGGAGCTCGTGGCCGCCGGCAAAGGTTCGCGGAGCTAGCTACCGGCCGGGCCGTTAAGTCATTGTCAATCGCCCCGGGGGGCGATAGACTCCGCCGCGCCCCCGCCACTCGCGCTCCAAGGAAGGTTCGGTATGACCTGGCGCATCCTCTTCCGGCTCGGCGTCCTCGCATGCTCGCTGACCCTGCTCAGCCCGACGACCGCCTACGCGGCCGGGCCGCCGAAGGTCCAGCAGGTCAGCGCCGACCCCTTCACCAATCCCTCGAGCCAGCACCAG
>JBKPCW010000085.1:0-2323 GCA_046727555.1 Candidatus Dormiibacterota bacterium
GGTCGACGGTGTTGATCTTGACCTTGGTCCCGCCGTTGGCGCTCGTGAAGGCGTCGACGATCTCCTGCAGGCCCTTCTTCGGTCCAGGGTCCGACTGGTTGCTGCCCAGCGACATCGAGCCGCCTTTCGCGGTGACCGAGCCGCCGCCCGACGTCGTTGGGGTGCCGCCGCAGGCGGCGATGAACGCGGCCAGGCTGCCGTAGCCCGCGATCTTGAGTATGTCGCGCCGCGACAGGTCGAGACCTAAGGGCAACTTGATGTCCGTGCCCGGGACCTCGATCTCGTCGCCTCGCCATTCCTTCATTCGACTTCTCCTCTCAGGCCGGAGGTCGTGCCGGCCTCACGCCAATGCACGTTGACGGGGGCAAGGATTAACGATTCGGTCATTTTTGTCAACAGTGGCGTGTTCGGTATTGATTGAAACTGATCGTTGCCGTACGATCGCGCGCATGCTGGCTGTCGAGCGGCGCCGGCTGATCGCCGAGAACCTCCGGTCCCACGGAGTGGTTTCGGTGGCCGAGCTGGCCGAGACGCTGGGCTCGACCGAGATCACAGTTCGCCGCGACCTCCGCGCCATGGCCCGGGAGGGGCAGCTGATCCGCGCACACGGAGGCGCAGTCCTGCCCGCGGCCATTGGCCACGAGCCCAGCTACAGCGAGAAGGCGCATCAGGCGGCGCAGGAGAAGGCGTCCATCGCCCAGATCGCGCTCGAGATGATCGTCCCCGGCGACTCGATTCTCCTCGGTCCCGGCACGACGACCCAGGCGTTGGCCCGCCTGCTCGGTGACGTGCCCGAGCTGACGGTGGTCACGAACCCGCTCCTCGTGGCCCAGGCTCTCATGACGTCCAGCAGCGTCGAGGTCGTGATGACCGGGGGCACGCTGCGCCGCTCGATCTACGCGCTGGTCGGGCCAGCCGCCGAGGAGTCGGTCCGGGCCCTCAGGGCCTCGAAGGCCTTCATCTCCGGCAACGGCTTCACGGTCGAGCACGGTCTCTCGACCCCGAGCCCGCTCGTCGCGGCGACCGATCGCGCGTTTGCCTTCGCCGCACAGCAGGTGATCGTGCTCGCCGACTACACCAAGATCGGCCGCGAGACCATGTGCCAGACGGTGCCCACCAACCGCGTGCACACGCTGATCACCGACAGCCGCGCCAACACGGGCGTCCTGTCCGCGATTCGCGCCGCCGGCGTCGACGTGCGCGTCGCCAGGCCTGGCGGGCCGACGCGAGAAGGCTGAGGCCGGTGCCGAAGGTGACTTTCGTCGGCGCGGGCAGTGCCGTGTTCGCGCGCCAGCTGATCACCGACATCCTGGCCATCGAGGGCCTGGACGAAGGAGTGTTCGCGCTGGTCGACATCGATCGCACCCGCCTGGACCTGGCCCGCCGGATCGCCGAACGTCTCGTCGAGCTGAAGGGCAAGCGGTGGAAGGTCGAGGCGTCGACCGACCGCCTGGACATGCTCGCCGGCACCGACTACGTGATCAACTCGATCGAGGTCGCGGGCCTGAAGAACGTTCGCTTCGACTACGACATCCCGTTGAAGTACGGCGTCGATCAGTGCATCGGCGACACGATCGGGCCGGGCGGGATCTTCAAGGCGCTGCGCACGGGCCCGGCCTGGCTCGACATCGGGGCCGACGTCCAGCGGTTGGCGCCGAACGCCGTGATCCTCAACTACACGAACCCGATGTCCATCCTCACCCTGGCGGCGCTGCGGACCGTGGACCTTCCGGTGGTGGGGCTGTGTCACAGCGTGCAGGGCACGTCACGCCAGATCGCCGGCTACCTCGGCATCCCCTACGCGGAGATGGAGTGGGAGTGCGCCGGCATCAACCACAACGCCTGGTTCACCCGTCTCGAGCGCGGCGGCAAAGACCTCTATCCAGGGCTTCGGGAACGCGCCCGCGACCCGAAGATCTCCGAGCAGGACCCCGTCCGCTTCGAGGTGATGCTGCACCTCGGCGCCTTCGTCACCGAGTCGAGCGGCCACTTCTCCGAGTACGTGCCGTACTTCCGCAAGCGTCCCGACCTCTTGCAGAAGTACACGCGACCCGGCTACCTCGGGGAGAGCGGCTTCTACGCCAACAACTGGCCGCGCTGGCGCCGCGAGAACGACGAGTCGATCGAGGCCATGCTGCGCGGCGACAAGCCCGTGCCGCTGGAGCGGAGCCTCGAGTACGGCGCCGACATCATCGAGGCGATCGCGTGCGGCCGCAAAGCCACCATCTACGGCAACGTCCGCAACGAGGGGTGGATCGACAACCTGCCTGACGGCTGCGTCGAGGTCGAGTGCGACGTCGACCGCTCGGGCCTCCATCCCTGC
>JBKPCW010000086.1:0-3432 GCA_046727555.1 Candidatus Dormiibacterota bacterium
CCGTCTCGACCGGGTGCTCGAGCACTCACAGGCCGACATGGTGGTCAGCGTCGAGGCGGGCATCACGCTGGAAGCGCTGCAGGAAGCGCTCGGCAAGGCGGGGCAGTTCCTGCCGCTCGACCCTTTCAACTCGCCCGGCCATACGATCGGCGGCCTGCTCGCGACCGGGTGGACGGGGCCGCTGCGCCTGCGCTTCGGATCGCCTCGCGACTTCCTGATCGGCATCCGGGTGGCGCTGCCCGACGGCAAGCTCGCGACCGGCGGCGGCCGCGTCGTCAAGAACGTGAGCGGCTACGACATGATGAAGCTCCATTACGGCGCCCTCGGGTCTCTCGGTGTGATCGTGGCCGCGTCTTTCAAAGTTTTCCCGAGACCGCTGCACGACGTGACCGTCTCGTCGCGCGGCGGATGGGATGACGTGGAGGCCGCCCTCTCGCTGCCGCTGGCTCCTTCCGCCCTGGAGACGTTCGCCGACGGTCGCGTGGTCGCTCGCTTCTTCGGCAGCCCCGACGCCGTGAATCGAGTGACCGATGAGCTGGGTTGGGACTTCGTCCATCCCTGGTTCTGGGCGCGGCACTGCGCCCAGGCGTGCACGGCGCGCATCTCCGCGCCGCGCCACAAGCTCCGCCACGTCGTGGACGGGCTGTCCGACTGGTGGGCTTCACCAGGCGTCGGCATCGCGTACTGGACTCCACCGGACGCGTCGACCGCGGCAGAGGTGCGCAAGAAGGCCGAGGATGCGGGAGGCGCACTCGTCTTGCTCGAGGCGCGCGACGACCTCGATGCGTGGGGAACGCGGCCGCCGACGCTCGAGGTGATGCGCCGGCTGAAGAAGGCGTTCGACCCCGACGGGATCCTGAATCCGGGACGGTTCATCGTGTGATGTTCGAGCGTCTATCCGACGACGACCTCGCGACCTGCGTCCACTGCGGACTCTGCCTCGACGCGTGCCCGACGTTTCGCGTCACCGGCCTCGAGACCGAATCGCCGCGCGGCCGCATCTACCTGATGACCCAGTGGAAGCGCGGCCAGATCGAGTTCGACGAAGCCCAGGTGAAACACATCGACCTCTGCCTCGGCTGCCGCACCTGCGAGGGCGTGTGCCCGTCCGGCGTGCCTTACGGCCGGATCATCGAGGCCGGAAGGGCCGACGTGGAGGACGCGCGCCGGCCGTCCGCGAAGCGGACCACGAGCCGCGTCGCCTTGCGCGAGCTGGTCGGCCACCCGACGCGCCTGCGGCTTGCCGGCAACGCGACACGGCTCGCTCAGAAGCTCGGACTGACCTCGATGGTCCGATCGGGGCGCATGCTGCCCCGGCTGCGGGCGCGCTACTGTCCGCCCGACGGCAACGTCGCGCAGCCTTTCGGCGAGCGCAAGTATCGCGTCGCCTTTCTGGTCGGTTGCGTGATGCCCATCCTCTATCCCCAGTCGCACTACGCGGCGGTCAAGCTGCTGCAGCTCGCCGGCTGCGAGGTGTGGTTCCCGCCCGAGGAGCGATGCTGCGGCGCGCTTTTCGCGCACAACGGCGACCTCGCCGGAGCCGAGAGCCTGCGCGAGCACAACACGCGCGTCTACGAGTCAGGCCGGTTCGACGCGCTGGTCGTCGACTCCGCCGGATGCGGCGCTCACCTCAAGGATTTCTATCCGAGCCTGAAGGGCAGGGTCAAAGATCTCACCGAATGGCTGGCCGAGGTCGGCCTCCCCGCCCACGAACGCGACGTCAAGGTCACGGTCACCTACCAGGACGCGTGCCACCTCGCCCACGCGCAGAAGATCAAGAAGCAGCCGCGCGACCTGTTGCGTGCGCTGCCGGGAATCAGGTACGTCGAGATGCGCCACGCCGACATCTGCTGCGGCGCCGCCGGGCTGTACAGCAGCCTCGAGCCCGACATGTCGCGCCGGATCCTCGACCAGAAGCTCGAGGACGTGGTCGCCACGAACGCCGACGTCGTCACCGTCGCCAACCCCGGCTGCCAGATGCAGCTCGAGTCGGGGCTGCGCGCGCGCGGCTCGAGGATGAAGGTCGAGCACGTCGCCGAGACGCTGATGCGCGCTTTTCCCTCTCCCCGCAGGGGAGAGGGTCAGGGTGAGGGCGTCTAGATCTTGAGCTTCGGCAGCACCGCGGTCTTCGTCACGTCGACCTCGACCCGCGCCACCGCCAGGGTCACGTTGTCGGGCGCGCCAAGCTCGCGGCATCGCTCGATCACCCGCTCGGCGCCGCGGTCGAGGTTGCCGTCCCTAAGCAGCAGCCTCCCCATCTCCTCGACGCTCACGCCGGCCGTCTCCACCCCGTCACTGCAGAGCACGACCGCGTCACCCTCCTCGAGCTTCATCTTGTCCGTGTAGGGCTGGATCGCCTCCCACACGCCGACGGCGCGTGTGAGCCGGTGCTTGAGTGGGTGATTTTCCGCCTCCTCGGGCTTGATCAGTCCGAGGCGCACCTGCTCGGCGGGCCACGAGTGGTCCTGCGAGATGAGCTTGGCGAAACCGTTACGGAAGAGGTAGGCGGGGCTGTCCCCGACGTTGAGCAGCGCGCACTCGCCGTTGCGGATCGCGACCAGCACCATCGTGCTCCCCATCCCGGCCCAGTCGGCGTTCTCGTGCGAAGCCTTGAAGACGGCGGCGTTCGCCTCCTTGAGGGCGCGCTTCAGGCGGTCGACGTCGGATCCCTCCTGGCCGTCCTCGGAAAGGACCTGGGTGACCGTCTTGACCGCGATCGAGCTGGCGTGCTGGCCGGCGGCGTGGCCGCCCATGCCGTCGCAGACGACGATGAGAGTGTCCAGGCCCGCCTTGTTCCGCCAGACGGCCACCGAGTCCTCGTTCTCCTCGCGTTCGAGGCCCGGGTCGGTGGCCCACGCGATCTTCAGTCGCATCGGTCTTAGTTAACGCGTCGAGCGGTCACTATGCTCCGACAAGCGAGAAATGGACTGAGTTCTGGCCGACGGTCAGCCGGTCGCCGTGGTTCAGCTGCTTCTCCTGGATCGCCTCGCCGTTGACGAAAGTGCCGTTCGTGCTCCCGAGGTCGACGACCCAGAACGCGTCGCCTCGGCGCTCGAGCCGAGCGTGGTGGCCGCTCGTCGCGGGGTCGCGGAAGATCACGTCGTTGTCCGGCGAGCGGCCCATGCGCACCGCCTTGTCGGCGGCCCGGTGAGTGTGGCCCGCGTCGGGGCCCGATTCGATCGTCAGCTCCCCCTGCGGCCCGGCGCCGGCGGCCGGCTGCGTGCGCGCGGGCATCGCCATGGTCTCGGGCAGGGGCGGGGCGGTCGCGACGGGCGGTGGCTGCCACGCCGGCATGACGGTGGTCGGCTCGCGGTCGTCGCCCGGCATGGGCGGCGGGGCCACCATGGTAGCGGCGACGTCGCTGTCGCTGGAAGGGCCACGCCACTGCGGCGGCGCCGCGGCGGGCGGAGGTGGCGGCGCCACCATCTGCTC
>JBKPCW010000087.1:0-4130 GCA_046727555.1 Candidatus Dormiibacterota bacterium
CCATGCGAGTTCGACGAGCCGTTGCCGTTGCCCTGGCCCTGGTGACGCGCGTCGCTCGCGACCGTCTGGCCGTGAGTGTTCGAGAACGCGCTCACGCAGTCGCCGATGCCGTGCTGGCCATCGGCGAGTTCGTCCTTGCACTGCTGCACGCGCTGGGTGACCTGCTGCCCCCAGACCCCCGGGTTGAGGCTGCCGGTGGTGGCCGCGCCGGCGACGGTCACGGCGGCGGCGGCCGCGACGGCGCCGCTGAGCAGCTTGAAGGTCAGCGCGGCGCCCGCCCCTCCGACCAGCGCGCGCGTCCGAGTGGCGCGGCTCTGCGCGGTCCGGCGCCCGGGCATGGGCCCGGCCGCGATGGGGTCGAGGACCCGATGCAGCTCCGATTCCAGCTCGCGCTCGATATCGCTCATGAACAGAAAGCCATAACGCGGCCGGGACGTCGACCAACCATTTTTCGCCTCATCTGCGCAGTACGGCCTGAAGCTGCTTGCGCGCTGCCGCAAGGCGCGAGGCGACCGTCTGTTCGGGCACGCCGATCGCGGCGGCGATCTCGCGGTTGCTGTAGCCGTGGTAGTGCCGGAGCACGAGGGCGGCCGCCTGCTTCGGTGGCAGCTTCTTCAAAGCGCCGACCAGGTCTGACCGCGCCGCGACGTCCGCCGGGTCCAGGCTGGGAGCAGGACGCCCGAGCCGCCGGATCAGCTCGCCGGCCTCGCGGATCCGCTGGTGGCGGCGGTCCGAGATGGCGACGTTGATGGCGATTCGGTGCAGCCATGCCTCGGCCGAAGCCTCGGGCCGCCACTCCTTCCAGTGCCGGAATGCGCGCTCGTACGTCTCCTGGGCGCAGTCCTCGGCGGTGGCGCTGTCGCGGACGAGCGTGATCAGCGTGCCGAGGATGCGGCGGTACGTGTTGCGGTAGAGGCGCTCGAAGTCGGCCTCCGACCCAGGCGTGTACCGCTCCGGGGGCGGCTTGTCCGCCTCCGCGATGTCAAGAGCGGGCTCGTCTATTGACTCCAAACGGATGTTCGACTACCCTCCCGAACATATGTCCATGGCCGCGTTCGACCCGAGCGAGTATGCAGGTGACGTAACGCTGGATCACGTAATTCCCGCGTCCGAGGCTGTTTTCTCCCCGCTGCCCCCCGACGTCCGCCCCGAGCTTGTCGCCGCGCTGCGCGGACGAGGCGTCGAGAGGCTGTACTCGCACCAGGCCGAGGCGTACACCGCGGTTCGAAACGGCCGCCACCTGGTCGTGGTTACGCCGACCGCAAGCGGCAAGACCCTCTGCTACAACCTCCCGGTCCTGCAGCGCCTGCTCGAAGACCGCGAGCGGCGGGCCCTCTACATGTTCCCGACCAAGGCGCTCGCGCAGGACCAGCTTGCCGAGCTGGGAGCGCTGAAGGCCGGGCTTCCGATCGACGTTCGCGTCGACACGTACGACGGCGACACGCCTCCTGGCCGCAGGACCGCGATCCGCGAGGGCGGACACATCGTGATGACGAACCCGGACATGCTCCACACCGGCTTGCTGCCGCACCACACGCGGTGGCGGCGGCTGTTCTCGAGCCTCGACTACGTCGTCATCGACGAGCTGCACACGTATCGCGGCCTGTTCGGCAGCCAGGTCGCCAACGTCATCCGCCGCCTCAAGCGTGTCTGCGACTTCTACGGCTCGCACCCCACGTTCATCTGTGCCTCGGCGACCATCCGCAACCCTCTCGAGCTTGCTCGACGCCTGCTGGAGGAGGACGACATCGCGCTCGTCGACCGCAGCGGCGCGCCGCGCGGCGAGCGGCGGCTCATCTTCTACAACCCTCCGCTGCTCAATCGGGAGCTCGGCGTCCGGCGCAGCTCGATGCTCGAAGCGCGCCGCATCGCCGCGCCCTGGATCCGCGGCGGGGTGCAGACGATCGTCTTCTGCCGCAGCCGGCTCCAGGTCGAGGTGATGCTCAGCTACCTGCGGCAGGACCTGGCGCCGCGACTGGACGCGTCCAAGCGCGTGCGCGGCTATCGAGCCGGCTACCTGCCGCTGCACCGGCGCGAGATCGAGGCCGGGCTGCGGGACGGGGAGATCACGGGCGTCGTCAGCACGAACGCGCTCGAGCTCGGCATCGACATCGGCAGCCTGCAGTGCGCGGTCCTCGTCGGCTACCCGGGAACCATCGCCTCGACCTGGCAGCAGCTCGGCCGCGCGGGTCGCAGGTCAGGGTCGATCGGCGTCTTCGTCGCTTCGAGCTCGCCGCTCGACCAGTTCATCGTCCGTCACCCCGAGTACTTCCTGGGCACCGACCCCGAGGAGGGATTGATCGACCCCGACAACCTTCTCCTGCTGGCCGCGCACCTGCAGGCGGGGCTGTTCGAGCTGCCTTTCCTGGACGACGAGCGGCTGGGCCGCGCCGATGTCGGCGGGCTGCTGAAGCTGTTCGAGGAGGACGGCTCGGCGACGCGCTCGGCCGGCCGCTGGTTCTGGAGCCGGCAGGCCTTCCCGGCGGAGGAGGTGCACCTGCGCCGGATCCTCGCCGACAACGTCGTGATCATCGACACGTCCAAACCACGACCCGAGGTCATCGGCGAGATGGACCAGTTCACCGCGCCCGTGCTTCTCCACGAAGAGGCGGTCTACCTGCACGAAGGCGCGCAGTATCACGTCGACCGCCTGGACTGGGACGAGAAGAAGGCATACGTGCGACCGGTCGAGGTCGACTACTACACGGACGCGCTCGCCTCAGTCTCGGTGCAGGTGCTGGACACATTCGGCGGTACCGACGGAGAAGGCATCAGGCGCGCGCACGGCGAGGTGAAGATCACAAGCCTCGCGTCGATGTTCAAGAAGATCCGCTTCCACACGCACGAGAACATCGGCGCGGGGCCGATCCACCTGCCCGAGCAGACGCTCCACACCACCGGGTACTGGGTCACCGTCGACGAGGACGTGTGGCGGTCGCTCGGGCGCGAAACGCTGGAAGCGGGCCTGCAGGGAATGGCGCATTCGCTGCGCCACATCGCGAGCCTGCGCCTCATGTGCGACCCGCGCGACCTCGGCTCTGTCGCGGAGGTCCGGTCGGTGACGACCCTGCTACCGACGGTGACGGTGTTCGAGGTCTACCCGGGCGGAGTCGGCTTTGCGGCGCGCCTCTTCGACCTGCACCGCGAGCTGCTCGACGACGCCGCGGCCCTGGTCCGCGACTGCCCGTGCGCCGCCGGATGCCCGTCCTGCGTCGGCCCGCTGCACCTCGTCGAGGGAGCAAAAGAGGCTTGCCTGAAGCTTCTCTCCGCGAGCGCCTTACCCGTCTAGGGGCCCCACCTCGCGCGAGGCCGGCCCGCTTCTGGGAGCCGCCGCGCGGCTTCGACGAGGTCACCACGCCCTTCGGCCCGGCCGCCGTGCGCCAGGACGTCATCGGGCTCCCCGCGCTGGATCCCGACCCCGGCCGCATCGCCTACGTCGACACCGAGACGACGGGCCTGGCCGGCGGCGCCGGCACCTACGTGTTCGCGGCGTCGGTGGCCACGCCCGTGGGGACCGGCCTGCGTGTGGCGCAGTTCTTCCTCCCCGAGCCGGGCATGGAGGCGGCGTTCCTCCACGTCCTCCGTGACGAGCTCGACGACGCCGAAGGCGTCGCCACCTTCAACGGCGGCTCTTTCGACCTGCCGATCCTGCGCACGCGGTGGGTCATGGCGCGCATGCCGGGCGAGCTCTCGCACGCGCCCCACGTCGACCTGCTGACGCTCGTCCGCGCGCTCTACCGGCACCGGCTCGAGAACTGCACGCTTCGCTACGTCGAGGAACGGGTGCTTGGTTACGAGCGGGAGGACCCTCTCCCGAGCGCCCTCGTCCCCGACGCGTACTTCGGCTACCTGCGGCAGGGGTCGCACGAGTTCCTCGAGGCCGCGCTGGAGCACAACCGCCTCGACGTGATCAGCCTCGTCCACCTGCACTCCCGCCTCCTGCGCCGGCTGGAAGGCGCCGACGTGGACATGGACGCGGACGATTGGCTCGCCCTGGGCCGCCACCGCTGGCGGCGCGGAGCCCGGGCCGACGGATGGCGGGCGCTGCGCAACGCGGCCGCGTTCGGACGTGGCCAGGCCGCCGCCAGCGCCGGTCTGCTGATGGGCCGGCGCCTCGTCCGGCGTGGGTC
>JBKPCW010000088.1:0-9101 GCA_046727555.1 Candidatus Dormiibacterota bacterium
CACGTACCAGGAGCTCCTGCTGGGCGGGATCAAGCCGCTCGAGGAGGAGCTGGCGCTCGTCGACGCGGTGGGTGTGGCCGACATCGCCCGCGCCGCCAGGCGCGTGTTCGAAGGCCCTCTGCAGATGTCGGTGATCGGGCCCTTCGCGCGCGACAGCGCGTTCCGCCTGGCGATCGGGGCCTAGCTAGGCCGCGGCGCCGACCTGCCGGTAGCCGGCGTAGACCGTCCCGCTCTCGAGGGTCGGCACCTTCTTGTAGATGTCGCCGAACTGGTCGAGCGGCCAGATGCGAAACCACGCCTTGCCGTCGATGCGATCGCGGCTGATCGGACCGAAGAAACGCGAGTCCTGCGAGCGGTTGCGGTTGTCGCCCATGACGATGTACTCGTCTGCCCCCATGACCTGTCCCGCCGAATTGTTGTTGGGCCAGTTGGCGTCGTTGACCCATGCCTCGGGCAGGTACGGCTCGTCGAGCTTGTGGCCGTTGATGTAGACGACGCCCGCGCGGATGAGCACGCGCTCGCCGGGCAGGCCGACGATCCGTTTGATGAAGTCGGTCGAGTTGTTGGTCGGCGGTCGCAGGATGACGATGTCGCCGCGCTGCGGCGGATGGAGACGGTAGTCGATCTTGTTGGCGATCAGGTAGTCGTTGTCCTCCAGCGTCGCGTACATGGACAGCCCCTCGACGTGCACCGCCTGGACGGCGAAGCTGATGCCGAAGTACAGGATGACCGCCAGCACGACGACCTCTGCCACCTCGCGCAGGAGCGACGACGCCGCGGACCGTTCTTGGGGGGCGGCGCCAGCCGCTTGCTCGTGTTGGGCCGCCATGCGAGTTACGAGACGAGCTTAGCGCAGACCCGTTCGAGCTCTTCCCGCGCCGAATAGCGGATCTCGATCTTGCCGCGGTTGAGGCTGCCCGTGATCTTGACCGGCACGCCGAGGCTCGATTCGATGTCGGCGGCGACCGCGCGCAGCTCGGCGGTCGACTCGCTCCTGCGCCGGCGCTGCGGACGGTAGGTTCTGACCCAGTTCTCGGTCTGGCGCACCGACAGGTGCTTGGCGATCACCACCTTCAAGCCGTGCTCCTGCGCGGGCTGCCCCTCGAGCGCGATCAGCGCGCGCGCGTGGCCCGCGGTGATGACGCCGGACGCGACCGACGACTGCACCGCCGGGCATCCCACCAGCAACCGCAGCGATTGCGTCACCGAGACGCGATGCCTGCCGAGGCGCTGGGCGACCTCGTCGTGCGTGATTCCGAACTCCTCGATGAGCCGCCGCAGCCCGCGCGCCTCCTCGATCGGATCCAGGTCGGTGCGCTGGAGGTTCTCGATGAGACCGAGCACCAGCTGCTCGTCGCCGCCCGCGTCGCCACGCACCACGGCCGGCACCGCGCGAAGTCCCGCCAGGCGCGCGGCCCGCCAGCGCCGCTCGCCGGCGATGAGCTCGAAACCGTCGGCCAGCTTGCGCACGAGCAGCGGCTGGAGCACGCCGTGGAGGCGTATCGACTCGGCGAGCTCGCCCAGGGGCTCGGCGTCGAAACGCGAACGCACCTGCTGGCTCGAAGGGCGGATCTGGTCGACGGCGATCATCTGCGGGACCAGGGCTTCGCCCTCCGCCGACATCGGGATCAAAGCGTCGAGTCCGCGGCCCAGTCCGCGTGGTCGTGGTTGGCTCATCGTTCCAGCAGCTCCTTCGCGAGCGCGCGGTATGCGGCCGCGCCTCGACATGTGGGATCGAATTCGAGGATCGACTTTCCGTGGCTTGGCGCCTCACTGAGGCGGACGTTGCGTGGGATCAAAGTGTCGAGCAGGTGGTGCGGGTGCGACCGCCGCACCGCCTCGAGCACGTCCCACGCCAGCGTCGTGCGCGCATCGAACTGGGTGATCAGGATGCCGGCGATCGCGAGCTTCGGGTTGAGCCGCGAACGCACGAGCTGGTGCGTGTACATCAGGTGACGCAGCCCTTCGAGGGCGAAATACTCCGACTGCGTGGGGATGAGCATGCTGGTCGCCGCCACCAGCGCGTTCAAGGTCAGCAGTCCCAGCGAGGGTGGGCAGTCGATCAACACTATGTCCGCCGCGGGCGGGTGCGCGGCAAGGGCTCGGCGGAGGAGGCTCTCGCGTTCGGGCAGCGACGCGAGCTCGATCTCCGCGCCGGCCAGGTCGATGTGCGAGGGCGCCAGCAAGAGCCCCGGGATGCTCGTCGGGTGGGTGACCTCCTCGATGGTCGCCTCGCCGGTGAGCAGGTGGTAGACGTTCAGGCGAGCGCGCGCCGCATCCAGCCCCAGGCCGGAGGTGGAGTTGGCCTGGGGGTCCAGGTCGACGAGCAGAGTGGGGTGGCCGACCTCGGCCAGCGCCGCCGCCAGGTTGATGGCGGTGGTGGTCTTGCCGACGCCTCCCTTCTGGTTCACCACCGCGATCACAGGGGGCTCGGTGCTGGCCAACATGTGGGGCCTTGGGAGGCTCGCAGCTCCTACATCTGGGGTCATTGGGCCGAATTCTAGTCCCGGACTCGCCCCCTGGCCACCCTGCCTGTTAAGGCCGCGCGACCCTGTTTCGCCAGATCGCCAGCGCCGCCACGCCGACGAGGGCGGCCTCGAGCCCGACGGCGGCGTAGAGCAGGGTGCCGGCGAGGCTGATGCTCGCCAACAGGTTGGAGGTCACGTGCGCGGTCATCGAAGTGGTGGTGTTGGTGTACTTGCGGATCAGACCCAGGCACAGACCGACCACGAAGACGCCGGCCAGGTCCAGGGAGAACCCGTACTGGCCATGGATGGAGGTGAACAGAAGCGCCGTCGGCACGAGGCCGAGCCGCGGCTGCAGGGCACCGCGGAACAGGGCGTCCTCGCAGATGCCGGGCAGCAGGGCGATGGTCGCGACGCCGATCCACCCGCTGTTGACCAGCTGGCTGAAGGCATGCTCGTTGACGGCGTCCACCCGCCTGGCCAGAGCGGGCAGCAGAGCGTGGTTCGCCACATCGAAACCGGTCAGCACGGCGAGGAAAATGCCGCCCGCGGCGAGCGCAAGCACGATATGCCACCACGCCGGACGGACGAACCCCAGCCGCTCGCCGCTCGCCCGCACGTCGCGGCGGACGAACAGGCCGACGCCCGCGGCGGCGAGGACCAGCAGCGGGACCTCGTTGAGGAACGCTCCGAGCAGGGTTTCCGGGCTCTGGGCCGCGATGAAACCGAGGACGTCGGTGAACACGATGCTTGCGGCCTGGGTGCCGAACAGGATCGTGGCCAGTATCAGGGCCAGGACATGGACCGGGTTGTCGGGGTCGATGGGCAGGAACGCCGCCAGCTCGTTGCGGATGGGCTTCAAGAGGAACCCGCCGGCGGCTACTCCGCTGACGATCGAGGCGGCGTCGACGACGAACGTCGTCTGGTCGACCTTCGTCGCGACGAGGACCGCCATGTCTGCGGCGCTGGACACGACCAGGCCCCACGAGGCCAGGCCGCCCACGATCAAGGTCGCGACGTTGGCCCACGATTTGCCGACCGCCAGGTTGGCCACCACGACGAGTGGTACCGGGGCCAGGTCGACGATCGCGGTGACGACGTCGGGTGGAAGTTGAGCGGTCAGCCGGTCTTGGCGCCTTTGTCGGGCAGCGCGGGAGCGGACGGCGAGCCGTCGGGCCGCGGGCCCACGTCGATCAGCGGCCGGATGAGCTCGATCGGCAGCGGCAGGATCACGGTGGTGTTCTTCTCGGAGCCGATCTCGACCATCGTCTGCAGGAACCGCAGCTGGAGGGCGCCGGGTTCGGAGGAGATGACGCGCGCGGCGTTGGCCAGCGTCTGCGAAGCCTGGAACTCGCCGTCGGCGTTGATGATCTTGGCGCGCTTCTCGCGCTCGGCCTCGGCCTGCTTGGCCATGGCGCGCTGCATCGTGCTGGGCAGCTCGACGTCCTTGATCTCGACCACGGCGACCTTGATGCCCCAGGGCTCCGTCTGCTCGTCGATGATCTTCTGCAGGGTCTGGTTGATCTTCTCGCGCTCCGCGAGCAGCTCGTCGAGGGTGGACTGGCCGAGCACGGCACGCAGCGTGGTTTGCGAGATCTGCGACGTGGCGTTGATGAAGTTCAGGACCTGGGTCACGGCCCGCCGTGGGTCGACGACCTGGAAGTAGATCACCGCGTTGACCTTCGCGGTCACGTTGTCATTGGTGATGACCTCCTGCGGCGGCACTTCGAGCGTGATCGTGCGCAGGTCGATCTTGACCAGGCGGTCGACGCCGAACGGGATGATGAAGAAAAGCCCGGGGCCCTTGAGCGCGATCAGCCGCCCGAGACGGAAGACGACGCCGCGCTCGTACTCGGCCGCGATGCGCAGGCTCGAGAAGATCGCGATCAGCGCGATGACGAGGATGACGATGACGACAGCCAGCACTCCGAAGTCCACTTAGCTCTTCTCCTTCGCCTCGCCGTTGGCCTGCGCGACCTGCAGGTGGAGCCCGTCGCGCCCGATGACTTTCACGGCCGCGCCCGCGGGAATGGGCGACGGCGAGGTCGCCTTCCACAGCGCGCCCTTGACAAAGACTAGACCTTCGGGCGCGATCGCCTCGCGCACCTCGCCGAGGGCTCCCACCATGCTCTCGACGCCGACGAAGGTGGGTTGCCGCCTCGCCAGCCAGATCTTGCGGATGAAGAAGACGAAGAACCCAAACGTGATGACGGCGAGCCCGACGGCGACCACGGGGTTGACACCCAGGCCGACCGGGCCGGTGTTGATCAGGAACGCCATGCCGATGACGAGCGCGAAGACGCCGCCCACGGAGAGAAATCCGTGCGTGGGCGCCTTGAGGTCGGCGACGAAGAGCACGAGCGCCAGCATCATCATCAGGGCGCCGGCGATGTTCAGCGGCAGGTTGGCGAGCGACACGATGGCGAGCACCGCCGCGATGCCTCCGATGACGCCCGGGAGGATGAGTCCCGGGTTCCCCATCTCGGTGATGATCCCGTAGCCCGCGACGATGATCAGCAGCGCCGCGATCGTGGGATCGATCAGCGCGTTGAGGAACACCTGCCAGAACGGCATGGGGAAGTCGTCGACGAGCGCATTCGCGGTGCGGAGCTGGAGGGTGCCGTTGGTGCGCTGCACAGTCCGGCCGTCGACCTGGCTGAGCAACGAGGGGATGTCCGAAGCCTCCAGGTCGGCGACGTGCAGCTTGACCGCCTGGTCGGCGTTGATGTTGACGCTGTTGCGCACCGCGTCCTCCGCCCAGTCCGCGTTGCGCCCGTGCATGGAGGCCAGGTTGCGGACCCGCGTCACGGCGTCGTTGAGGACCTTGGCGCCGAGGTCGCCGGTGAGGTCCTCGCCGGTCGCCTGGATCGGGTGCGCGGAGCCGATGTTGGTGCCCGGCGCCATCGCCAGCACGTCCGCGGCCTGGGCGACGAAGAGGCCGGCGGACGCGGCTCGCGCGCCGGTGGGGTAGACGTAGACGATGACCGGGACCTTGCTGTTGAGGAGGCTCGTCACGATCTCGTCCATCGAGGTCGAGATGCCGCCGGGCGTGTTCATGACGACCAGCAGCGCGTCGGCGTGGTCGGACTCGGCGCGGCTGACGGCGTTCTGGATGTAGGCCGACATCACGTTGTTGATGTCGCCGTTGAGGTCGGCCTGCTCGACCCGAGGCGTCGCCGCCTGGGCGGCGACGGGAGCGAGCGCGACCGCGGCCGCAAAGATCAACCACGCCAGGCGGAGCGCGAGGCGAACGCGCATGAGCCGAGTATGGCAAGCCCGGCCTTCGATTGCCGATGTAAAACGTGGAACATCGCCGGCCGCGGAGGGCCGTTCAGGCCCCGCGTAGAATCGGTTCCCGATGTCGTCCGAGCCGCTCAGCTCCCCCGATGACGAGGCGGTGATGCGCGACCTCCGCCACCAGGCCCGCGTCACGCGGCCGCTCGATGAGGCCGAGGAGGCCGACCTGCTGGAGCGCTGGGTAGGCGGCGATCGCGAGATCCAGGCCAGGCTGGTCGCGGCCAAGCTGGCGATGGTGATCCGCCTGGCCGAGGCGCGCCGGGACAGGGGTCTTTCCGTGCCCGACCTGGTGCAGGAGGGCTCGCTGGGCCTCGTCGAGGCGCTGCAGTCTTTCGGAGGCAGAGGCGCCGCCGCCTTCGACGCTTTCGCCGAGCGCAAGGTCGGCGACCAGATGGACGCCGCAATCGCGGCCGAGGCCGCCGCGGTCCGCGAGGCCGAGCAGCTCGTCGGCGCCGCCACCGACTACGAGCGCGTCGAAGTCCTCCTCCACCGCTCGCTGCAGCGCGCGCCGACCGAGGCGGAGATCGCGGAGAAGCTCGAGTGGTCGCGGGAGCGCACGCGTTACGTCGCCCAGGTCGTCGCCGAGGCGCGGCGCCGCCATGACGAAGAGCTCCTGGCCTTCATCGACCCCGACGTGGTCGAGGCCGACGACACGGTCGACGGCGAGTAACAGGGCCACGAACCGGACACCGCTCTACGACCGGCACATCGCCCTCGGCGGCCGCATGGTCGACTTCGGCGGCTGGGACATGCCGCAGCAGTACACGTCGATCCGCGACGAGCACCTGGCCGTGCGCCGGGTCGCGGGACTGTTCGACGTGTCCCACATGGGCCGCTTCCGGCTCGCGGGCGAGGGCGTCTTCGAGTTCCTGCAGGGCCTGGTCACCAACGACCTCGCGCCGCTGACGCACGGCCAGGCGCAGTACAACCTGATGCTGAACGACGAGGGCGGGGTCGTCGACGACCTCGTGGTGTATCGCGGCAGCGAGGGCTTCTTCGTCGTCGTCAACGCCTCGAACCGGGAGAAGGACCTGGCGTGGTTTCGCGACCACGCGCCGGGGGGCGTCGAAGTCGAGGACCGCACTTTCGAGCTCGGCCTGATCGCGTTCCAGGGGCCGCGCGCGCAGGAGCTGCTGCCGTGCGACGCCGACCTCGACGCGATCCCGTACTTCGGCTTCGGTGACGGCGACGTCGCGGGGGTGCACGCACTGATCTCGCGTACGGGGTACACGGGAGAGGATGGCTTCGAGCTGTTCATCGCCGCCGACCACATCGGCGAAGCGTGGGACGCGATCCTCGCCCACGGGAAGGCCGCCGGCGTGCTGCCGGCCGGCCTGGGCGCGCGCGACGCCACGCGCCTCGAAGCAGCGCTGCGCCTGTGGGGCAACGACATGGACGAGTCCGTCAACCCGTACGAGGCGGGGCTCGGCTGGACAGTGAAGCTCGACAAGGGCGACTTCGTCGGCCGCGAGGCGCTGCAAAAGGTCAAGGCCGAGGGTCCGCGGCGCCGGCTGGTCGGGCTTCAGATGCAGCCTGGAGACATCGCGCGCCACGGGGCGAGGGTGGCGGCAGGCGGCAACAAGGTCGGCGTCATCACGAGCGGTACCCACTCCTTCTTCCTGGGCTACCCGATCGCGCTCGCGATGGTGGAAGCGCGATCATTGTCGGTCGGAGATCGGGCCGTGGTCGAGGTGCGGGGCAGAGAGGCCCCGGCCGAGGTCGTCAAGCTCCCGTTCTACCGGGGTTCCGCCCGCTCACTCGGCGAGAAGAAGGAGAGCCGGCATGGCTGAACGGCGCTACACCAAGACACACGAATGGGTGGCCATCGATGGCAAGCACGCCACGATCGGAATCACCGACTTCGCCCAGGCGCAGCTCGGCGACGTCGTGTTCCTCGAGCTGCCCACCCCGGGCCGGAAGCTCGGAGCGCGGGAGACTTTCGGCGTGATCGAATCCGTCAAGGCGGCGAGCGACCTCTACTCGCCGGTGGCCGGCCGGATCAGCGCCGTCAACGAGAAGCTCGCCGTGAATCCCGAGCTGATCAACTCCGACCCGTACGGCGAGGGATGGATCCTCAAGCTCGAGCTGAGCGGCGAGATCCCGGGCGACCTGCTCGACGAGGCCGCGTACAGGAAGGTCACGGAGGCGGCGGCCGGCTAGTTGCCCTACCTCGTCCACTCCCCGGAAGACCGGACGGCGATGCTCGAGAGGATCGGCGTGCGCTCGATGGACGACCTGCTGGTCGACATCCCGCGGTCGCTCCGCCTCGAGTCGCTGCAGCTGCCGGACGGGCTCTCGGAGATGGAGACCATGCGCCAGGTGGCTGCCCTCGCGGCCCGGAACCGCGTCTTTCCTGACCGGCTGACCTTTCGCGGCGGCGGGGTGTACCGGCGGTTCATCCCCGCGGCGGTCGCCGCCGTCACCTCGAAGCCCGAGTTCTACACCGCGTACACGCCCTACCAGGCGGAGGCCAGCCAGGGCACGCTGCAGGCGATCTTCGAGTACCAGACCCTGATCGCCGAGCTGACGGCGCTGGACGTGTCCAACGCCTCGCTCTACGACGGCGCCACGGCCGTCGCCGAGGCGGCCATGATGGCCTACGTCCACACCGGCCGCAACGAGGTCCTGGTCGCCGGCTACTTACATCCCGAGTACGTGCAGGTCCTGCGCGCCTTCGGCGAAGGTCGCGGGATCAAGGTCCGCAAGGGCGACCAGCCCAACAAGAAGACCGCCGCGGTGATCTTCCAGCAGCCCGACTTCCTCGGCCTGCTCGTCGACGCGCCCGGACTCACGCAGGCGGCGCACGGCGCCGGGGCGCTGGCGATCGCCTGCGTCGACCCGATCAGCCTCTCCATCCTGGCCCCGCCGGGCGAGTACGGCGCCGACATCGCGGTCGGCGAAGGGCAGCAGCTCGGCCTCGCTCCGAGCTACGGCGGACCGCACGTCGGGTTCATAGCGTGCCGGCGGGAGCTGGTGCGCAAGCTGCCGGGTCGCCTGGTCGGCACGGCGCATGACGCCCAGGGGCGCCGCGGGTTCACGCTCGCGCTGGCGGCGCGCGAGCAGCACATCCGGCGCGAGAAGGCGACTTCCAACATCTGCACCAACCACTCGCTGTGCGCGCTCGCGGCGGCGGTCTACCTGACGTACATGGGGCCCTACGGTCTTCGCCAGGTCGCCGAGGTCAGCTTCAAGCGGGCGCACGCCCTGGCGGAGCGCCTCGCCACGCTTCCGGGCTGGGAGCTCGCGTTCCCCGAGCGCCAGTTCTTCAACGAGTTCCCCGTCCGCGTGCCGAAAGCTCCCGCCGTGGTCCGCAAGCTCGCCCGCAAGGGCATCCTGGGT
>JBKPCW010000089.1:0-3256 GCA_046727555.1 Candidatus Dormiibacterota bacterium
GATGAACACGACGCTGGTGTACGCCGGCGCCGGGTTGCCCGCGCCGTCGGGGACGTAGTACAGGCCGAGAAGAAAGCCCGTGATGAACTCGACCCCGATGAGGATCACCGCCACGGCGCCCAGGTAGTGATATGCGGCGGCGGCGTAGTTCGGGACGCCACGGTGCAGCTCCGCGTCCACCGCCTCGGCGACTTCGAGGCGCTCGTCCAACCAGTCGGCGACGGCCGTTCGCAGTCCCATCGGCCCTCCATCAACTGATACCGCGGGACGCGAGGACCGATTCCCCGCTAGCTTTGACCTGACGGTGGAAATCATCCTGTTCCATCACGCCCACGGGCTCACACCCGGCGTGCTGCGGTTCGCCGACCGGCTGAAAGCGGCCGGCCACACCGTGCACACTCCCGACCTCTACGAACGTCAGGTCTTCGCCACCCTCGACGAGGGTGTCGCCTACGCGGACGCGAACTTCCAGGACATCCTCGCCCGCGCCCGGAAGGCGGCCGAACCTTTGCCGGAGGACGTTGTCTACGCCGGCTTTTCGCTAGGCTCGGCCGCGGCCCAGATGCTGACCCAGACGAGGCCAGGCGCCAGGGCGGCGCTTCTCTTCCACGGGGCGATCCCGGCCTCAGAGTTCGGCACGTGGCCGGACGGCACAGCCCTCCAGGTCCACACCGCCGAGGCCGATCCCTGGGTCGACCTCTCCGTGGCGCGCGAACTGGTCGCCGGCGTCCCCGACGCCGAGCTCTTCACCTATCCCGGCGATCGGCACCTGTTCGCCGACGAGACGCTGCCCGATTACGACCGCGAGTCCGCCGAGCTCCTCACGGAGCGCGCGCTGAGCTTGCTCAGGAAGCTCTAGCTACGCGGCGGGTTCAGTAAAGGGCGGCAGCGAGCCGAGATCGAGAAGCCGGAACCAAAGGATCGTCGGGGCCGAGCTCGTCGAGGACGCCGACGACGACCCGCCGGATCTCGTCGCGCTCCTTCCTGGTCGGCCTGATGGCCGCGATGAGCAGGTCGAGCGCGCGCTCTCTCTCGCCCGCGTCGAGCGCCGAGAAAGCCGGCGCGAGATCGGCCCCGCCGTTCATCTCCAGTCGGAGGCGCGCGGCCAGGCCCTCCGCGGCGAAGCTGCCGACCACCTTGCTCAAGGCCTCGAGCGCCTCCTCGTTTCGCCCGCGGCCGTGGAGAAGGCGCGCCAGCGGTACCGCCGCGTCGGCGCGACCCGGCTCCAGCTTCAGCGCCTCGCGTAGAGACGACTCATCTCCCTTCTGGGCCAGCACCTCGGCCTGCGACGGGACCAGCGAGTCGAGGAACCGCGACACCATCGCCGCCGGCTGCGCGCCGACGAACTCGGCCACGACCCGGCCATCGCGAAAGGCCTTGACCGCGGGGATGCCCTGGATGCCGAAGTCGGACGCGAGGCGTGGGTTGGCGTCGACGTCGACCTTGACCAGCTCGACCGCGCCAGCGCGACGCTCGACCTCTCGCTCCAGCACCGGGCCGAGGATTCGGCAGGGCCCGCACCAGGCTGCCCAGAAGTCGACGACGACGGGTTTTTCGCGTGAGCGATCGACGACCGCGGCCTGGAAGGTCGCCTCGGTGATGTCCACGTCTTGAGAGTACCCGCAGATTCACGGCGTCATTCCTCGCGAAGACCGACGCGATCGCGGTCTAATCTGGCGTGACGTGGTCGTCAACGTCTGTCCCGCCGCCCGGACAACTGCGCCGCCCGAGCGCATGTGGAGCGTCCTGACCACGACCGAGAAGATCGGAGACTGGCAGGACGCTCGCTTCGTCTCCGCCGACCCACCCGGGGACGTCCGGGCCGGGCAGGCCATCCACCTCGCGGCTCGAGGCTTCGGGCGGTGGTGGCCCCTCCGGATCGACGTTCGCGAGGTCGACCCCGGGCATCGCTGGATCGACTGGGTGGCCCGGCTGCCGTTCGGCGTCGACAACCACCAGCGCACAACCCTGACCGAGACGCCCGAGGGCGGCACGCTCGTGCGCTTCAATTGAGACTTCCACCTCCCGCCCGGGTGGCGGGGTCGCGTCGTCGATCTCTTGCTCGGAGGCGAGCTGCGGCGCGGGCCTGAGGAGTCGCTTCAGGCGCTGGTCCGGGCCGCGGAGAGCTAGCTCTTCGCCTTGAGTTCCGCCATGGCCTTGGCCAGGTTGCGCTGCCGGGTGTCAAGCGTCTTGCCGTTGGCGATCGGGTTCACCAGCGCGATCTTGCGGCTGTAGGAGAGGCCTTCGAAGTATTTCTTCGCTTTCGCGTCCTTAGCCAGCGCCTTCGCCAGCTCCGGAGGCACCTCGACATCGCGCTTCTCGGTGTCGAGCACGACGTCGACGTCGACGGTGTCGCCGGCCTTGACACCCGCGTGGTTCCGCACCTCCTCGCTGATGCCGAGCATGTACGTTCCGCCCATCGGCGCGATCGCGTTCCGGTAGGTGTAGCCGTTGATCGTCACCTTGACCAGCGGTCGCCTGGTGGAGCCGAGGCCCAGGACGACCTTCTCCGGGACCTCGACTCCGGTGGCGGTCTTGCCCGCCAGCAGGACCTTGGACCTGAACCGGGTCATCGGGTCGCTGCCCTGGTCTTGGGGCCGAGCTGGTGCGAAGTAGGCACCAGCTGGACGACGCGCAGGTGGTTGCCGAACGGGTCGCGGATGCCGAAGTCGGTGCCGTAGTCGCGCTCGGTCAGCTCGTCGGCGATCTCGACGCCCCTCTTCTTGAATTCCTCGTAGGTCTTCTTCGCGTCGGCGGTCGTGAAGCCGGCGGCGAAACCGCTGGCGCCCTTGCTGATCATCTCGCGGACCGTGGCCGCCGTCTTCGGGTCCATGGCGGGCGCGCCTGGCAGCTCGAGCAGGATGTCACGCGTCGGGTCACCGGGCACGCGGACGGTCAGCCACCGCATCACGCCGAGGTCCATGTCGGCGCTGACCTCGAGGCCGAGCTTCTTGACGTAAAAGTCCAGGGCTTGATCCTGGTCGAAGACGAAGATGTGCGAGATGTTGATCGAGTTGAGCATCGGTCTGTTCCTCCAGTGGTTTGGTTGTTGAGGTCGATGCTATGGGCCGTCTTTCGAGGCCGCTTCTCCAAAACTGCTGGGTCTCATCCACGACATCGTGAAGCAGGTCGGGGCATTGATGACGGTGCTGCCCGCGCGGTAGTCCGTCGGGCTCACGCCCACGATGTCGGTAAACGTCCGGCTGAATGTGCCCAGGCTCCCGAAGCCGACGTCCAGGCACACGTCGGTGATGCT
>JBKPCW010000090.1:0-10090 GCA_046727555.1 Candidatus Dormiibacterota bacterium
TTGGCGGACGGGGTGGGATTTGAACCCACGAGGCCCTTGCGGGCCTACGGCATTTCCAGTGCCGCGCCCTCGACCGAGCTAGGCGACCCGTCCTGGCAACATTCTGCCAACAACCGTGGAGTCGCCTAGCTCGGGCGGCCCCGCCCTTGTCCAGAAGGGTCAGTTTGGATCCAAAGGCCGAGATTCTGGGTTCGGCCTGGGACATTTGGATCCAAACGCACCGAATTTGCGACTAACGAGGGCCGGAAGAACGACCGATGGCCCTTGCTCCCTCTGGGCCGGCGACGATCACGGTGTCGGTCATGCCGACGAAGAGCCCGTGCTCGACCACGCCGGTGATCCCCTTCAGGGCATCACCCAGCAGCGCCGGGTCCTTGATTCCACCCTCGACGCTCACGTCGAGGATGAGGTTGCCGTTGTCGGTGATGTAGGGCGTCTCCTCCCCACCGCGCACCACCAGGCTCACCCCGAGGGCGGCGAGCCTGTCCGCAGTCGAGCGCCAGAGGTAGGGCAGCACCTCCACGGGCAGCACCCCGACGCCGAGCTCCTTCACCAGCTTCGACTCGTCGACCACGACCACGAACCGCTTCGATACCGTCGCGACCAGCTTCTCCCGGAACAGCGCGCCGCCGCGGCCCTTGATCAGGTTCAGCGCCGGATCGACCTCGTCCGCGCCGTCCACCGCCAGGTCGATCTGGCCGACGAGCTCGGTGACGATGGGGATGCCGAGGGTTGCCGCCAGCTCCGCGGTCGCTCGCGAGGAAGGCACCGCCCGCACCTTCATGCCCTCGGCGACGAGCCTCCCGACACCCTCGGTGAAATGGCGCGCCGTCGAGCCCGAACCGAGACCGAGCAGCATGCCGTCCTGGACCAACTCCAGCGCTTTCTCCGCCGCCGCCTGCTTCAGCTCGTCAGCCAAGAGCGTCGCGGATCGCCTTGATGCCGGCGGCGACGCCGCCCTTGAACCCGTAGACGGAGCTGCCCGCGACCAGCACGGTCGCGCCCGCCTCGACCACGAGAGGCGCCGTGCGAGCGTCGATTCCGCCGTCCACCTCGATCTCCACCTCGTCCGACAAACCCCGCACGCGGCGAATCTTCTCCGGGCTGTGCGGGATGAACTTCTGCCCGCCGAAGCCGGGTTCCACCGTCATAACGTTCACCAGGTCGACATACGGCAAGATCTCGCGCAACTCGTCGACGGGCGTGGCGGGGTTGATCGCGACCCCGGCCTTCGCCCCCAGCTCCTTGATGGTCTGGACCGTCCGGTAGAGAGAGGTGGTCGCCTCGACCTGGACCTCGATCAACGTCGCACCCGCTCTGGCGAACGCCGCGAGGAACTGGTCCGGTCGCTCGACCATGAGGTGGGCTTCGATGGGGAGCCTGGTCGCGCGGCGCACCGCCTCGACGACCAGCGGGCCGAACGTCAGGTTCGGCACGAAGTGACCGTCCATGACGTCGACCTGGATGCGGTCGGCGCCGGCGGCCTCTGCCTCCTTCACCTGCTCGGCCAGCCGCCCGGCGTCGGCCGAGAGGATCGAGGGGACGACCTCGATCTTCACCCGCCCGCGGCGGCCCTGTCGATCAGCCATCGTGCGCCGGTAATCATCCCGGATGGGGTCTGGCCTCGCCGGGCCATGGCCACCGCCTCTGCTTTGCCCGCGCCGCTGGCGATGATGATCACGCTGCCCGCGTCCCGGATCGCCTCGAACGTCATCGTCACCCGCTGCGGCGGCGGCTTGGGCGAGTCGTGGATTCCGGCGGTCAGCCCTTTCGCCTCCAGGGCCGGGTGTCCGGGAAACAGGGAGTTGACGTGGCCGTCCTCCCCCACGCCCAGCAGCACGATGTCGAACGGAGCGTTGTTCGCGACCACTTCCGCGTACAGGTCCGCGCCCTCGTCCGGCCCGAGCTCTGCGGGGATGCGGTACACGGTCGCGGGGTGGACGCGCTCGAGGAGGCTCTCCTTGGCCATGCGGTAGTTGCTCTCCAGGTCGAGCGGTGGGACGCAGCGCTCATCGCCGAAAAACACGCTGACCCGGCCCCACTCGAGGTCCAGCTCGGACAGCAGCTCGTAGCAACGCCGGGGCGAGGTGCCGCCGGTCAGCACGAGCGACCGGGCGCCGTCGCGGAGCGTCTCGGCGATCTCCGCGGCGGCCGCCTCCGCGACCTCCTCGGCGGTCGCCAGGACAGTAAACTCCGCCAACTAGAGGCGGTCCATCAGGTCGGACGCCGACCGCAAGGAGCGGTTGAACACCTCATCGTGCGTCCCGGTCGAGAGCAGCTCGACGAGCAACGCGATCTCGTCGTCGGGCTCGAGCTGCTGCACGTGGCGCAGGGGATCGCTGTCGCCGATCTCGATCAGGGTGAGCAGCACGCGGGCGGTGTCGCCGCGCCGGCGCTCGATGTCGTTGTCGTCCGCCCTCGAGCTCCGGGTGCGCGGCGGGTTGTGCATGACCGACAGACGGAACGTCGTCCCCCTCCCCGCGCCCGCGATGCGCACCGCACTGACCTCGCCGGCCGGGCGGTCCTCCTGCGGGACGGAGCGGAAGTCGACCTCGACCGACCGGCTGCCCGACTCGTAGATCGCGGCGACCACCCCGCCCGAGCCGGCGGTTGCGCGCCGCAGCTTCCACCCGAGCGCCGACGCGATCCAGCCGGTGAGCAGCGCGGCCGCCACGCGGTTGCCGCGGCCTTCGCCGGCGTAGTCGATGCCGACCTCTGAGATGCCGCCCAGAAACTGGCGGCGGTCGTGGGGGGTGAAGAACTGGGCGATGGTCTCGCGCCACGCCCGTAGGCGCGCCCACTGCATGTCGGCCAGGCCCAGGCGGTGGTGCGCCACCTTCAGCATCCCCGCCATCCGCTTGAACGAGGTGAACGGCTCCTCGAACTGGGCCGAATCCACGACCAGCCCGTCGCTCACGCGCAGCGCGTCGACGAGCTCCCGCTTGCCGAACGGCGGGGTGCCGAGCCACCACAGGTACGTCGGCACGCCGCTCACGAGCAGCGGGTCGAGCAGCGCGCCCAGGTGGTCCGCTGCCTTGCCGTGCACGTGCAGGGTGATGAGCTCGCACTCCACGGCGCACGCCATCTCGGGGCGCCGCACCTCGGTCGTGATCCAGGCGTCGAGGTGCCGTCCGCGAATCGGCGCCTCCTCGCGGATCACGATCGCCTGCGCGGGGTGCTGCAGCCCGATCGACTGGGTCGTCCGCTTGGCCAGCTCCTCGTGCTTCTCCGTCGGCGCGATGCCGATCAGCGTCATCACGCAGTTGCGGGGATGAAGGTGCTCGTCGTCGCCGGCCTCGGCGCGGGCGAACTCGTAGCGAATCCTGCCCAGCGCCTCGAGCACGTCGCCGACGGTCACGCCCTGGGCGTGCCAGACGGGTCTCGCTTCGGGAGTTGCGCTGCTCACGGGCGATGCCACTCCCTGCCGTCGGACTGGAGCAGCTGGGCCGCGGCCTCCGGTCCCCACGTCCCGGCCTGGTAGGTCTGCAGCGGCGGGCGCTCCATCTGCCACGAGCCCTCGATCGGGTCGATCAGCTTCCACGCAGCTTCCACCTCGTCCGCCCGGGTGAACAGCGTCGGATCGCCGATCATGCAGTCGAGCAGCAGCCGCTCATAGGCCTCGGGCGCCTCGACCAGGAACGACGTCATGTACTGGAAGTCCATCGTCACGCTCCGGATCCGCAGCCCGGCGCTCGGGACCTTGGCCCCGAACTTCAACGAGATGCCCTCTTCCGGCTGGATGCGCAGCGTGATCGCATTCGGGTCGACCTCCTTCATGGCCTCACGGCCGAACGTGAGGTGCGGCGGGCGCTTGAACTGGACGCGGATCTCCGTCACGCGCTTCGGCAGGCGCTTGCCCGCGCGGACGTAAAAGGGCACGCCGGCCCAGCGCCAGTTGTCGACGTAGAGGCGCAGAGCGGCGAACGTCTCGGTCTGCGAGTCCGCCGCCACGTTCTTCTCCTCGCGGTACCCCGCCACCTGCTCGCCGAGGACCCAGCCCCGCGTGTACTGGCCGCGCACCGTCGACTGCTCGATGTCTTCGCCGATCAGGGGCCGGATGGAGCGCAGCACCTTGACCTTCTCGTCCCGGACTGCGTTCGCCTCGAAGGCGAGCGGCGGCTCCATCGCGGTCAGCGTGATCAGCTGCAGGCCGTGGTTCTGGACGATGTCGCGCAGCGCCCCCGCCTTGTCGTAGTAGGCGCCGCGGTTCTCGATCCCGATCTCCTCGGCGACCGTGATCTGCACGTGGTCGATCAGGTTCGAGTTCCACACCGGCTCGAAGATCGAGTTCGCGAAACGGAACGCCAGGATGTTCTGGACCGTCTCCTTGCCGAGGTAGTGGTCGATGCGGAAGACCGAGTCCTCGCTGAAGACCTTCTGCAGCTTCGCCGTGAGCTCGCGCGCGGACTGCAGGTCGGTGCCAAACGGCTTCTCGACGACAATGCGGTGGAAGCCGTCGCCCTTGTTCAAGCCCGCCGCCTGCAGCTGGAGCGTGATCGTCTCGTAGGTCGTCGGCGGCGTGGCGCAGTAGAAGATGCGGTTGCCCGGGATGTGGTTGGCGGCGTCGAGCTCCTGCAGCTTCTTGTCGAGGACCTTGAAGTCCTCAACGTTCGAGAAGTCGACCTTGACGTAGGAGAGCATGGCGAGAAAGGAGGTCAGCACCCGGTCCTCGATGGGCTGCGTGCGCGAGAACTCCTGGACCTTCTGCGAGGCGAGCTTGCGGAAGGCGTTGTCGGACATCTCGTCCTTGGCGGCGCCGACGACGGCGAAGCCGGCCGGGAGAGAGCGCTGCCGCGCGAGGTTGTAGAGCGCCGGCAGCAGCTTGCGTCCGCTCAGGTCGCCGGTCGCGCCGAAGATGACCATGACGGCCGGGTCGGCGACCCGGTAGTCGTGGAGGCCTTCGGCTAGTGGGTTTGGGGCCTCCTCAAGCTTCACTTCTGCTCATGGGCCGCGTCTTTGACCACGGCGTGGCCGCCGAACTGCGCCCGCATCATGGCCAGCATCCGGTCGCCAAAGGTGTTCTCCATGCGGCTGCGGAACCGCGCAAACAGCGACTCCGCGATCACGGGCGTGGGCACCGATTCGTCGATCGCGGCCTCCACCGTCCAGCGACCCTCGCCCGTGTCTTCGACCCAGCCCTTGATCCCTTTGAGCTCAGGGTCCTCGGCCAGTCCACGGGCGATCAGGTCGAGCAGCCAGGAGCGGACGACGCTGCCCTCGCGCCAGGCCTCGGCGATCGCGTACATGTCCATGCCCGGGAAGGACTTCGACAGCTTCATCACCTGGAAGCCTTCCGCGTAGGCCTGCATCAGGCCGTACTCGACGCCGTTGTGGACCATCTTGACGAAGTGGCCCGAGCCTTCCGGTCCGGTGTGCACGAGGCCGCCGCCATCGGGGGCGAGGTCCTTGAGGATGGGCAGGATGTGGTCATACACGCTGTCCTCGGCGCCGACCATAAGGCTGTAGCCGAACTCGAGGCCCCAGATCCCACCCGAGACGCCGGCATCGACGTAGTGCATGCCTCTGGCCCGGACGCGCTTGCAGTCTTCGACCGCCACCTTCCAGTTCGTGTTGCCCCCGTCGACGACGATGTCGCCGGGGTCGCCGAGACCGATGAGCGTGTCGATCGCCTGGGTCGTCGGGTCGCCCGCGGGGACCATGACCCACATGATTCGCGGCTTGGTCTGAAACTGCTTGACGAAGTCGGCCCAGTCCTTCGCGGGGACCGTGCCCTTGGTGGCGTAGGACTGCACTGCCGCCGACGAGAGGTCGAAACCGATGACGCGATGGCCCCTCGCGAGCAGGCGCAGGGACATGTTGCCGCCCATGCGGCCGAGCCCGACGAACCCGATCTCCATCAGCGAGTCGCGGCGCGGATCGCCGCGGCCAGCGCCTTCCACCCCGCCGCGGGCGCCTTGCCCAGCGTGACGCGCAACACCGGCAGCCGCCTCGAGTTCAGCGACTGCAGGTCGCCGATCGCCTGCGCCTGCTTCAGCACCGAAAACGTGAAGGGCTGGCCGGGGATCGCCACGTCCCTGGCATCGTCCTGGACGATCTGCAGGAACAGGCCCGTCTTCGGCCCGCCCTTGTGCAGCTGGCCCGTCGAATGCAGGAAGCGCGGCCCGTAGCCCGCCGTGGTGGCGATCTTCTTCCGGTCCCGCACGGCCGTCCTGATCGCGGCGATCGCCGCCTCCGACCCTGGCGTCCGCGTCGTGTACGCCATGATCGCGAAATAGGCCCCTTTCTTCGCCTTGCCCAGCAATGACGCCACGCCGGCCTTCGCCCTGGCCGCGGGCGTCGACTCCGCGGGCGGAAGCTTGCCTCGGCTCTTGAAGCCGGCGAGCACCTTCTTCGTGTTGTCCTTCGATTCCTGCACGTTCGGCTGGTCGAAGGCGTCGATGCCCAGGATCGCTCCGGCGATCGCGGTGGCCACCTCCCAGCGGAAGAACTCGCCGCCCAGGTCGAGCTTGTCGCGCATCGTGAGCGTGACCACGGGGTGCCCAGCCTTCTCCAGGGCGCGCACGGCCCGATTCGGAGGGTCGGCGTCCATGCGGATGTGGACGAAGAGCCGGTCGTCGCCGTAGACCGCGGGCTTGCCCACCGGCTCGCCTTCGACCGGCACGAGGCCCTTGCCTTGCTTGCCCGTGCTTTCGGCGAGCAGCTGCTCGACCCAGTAGCCGAACGTCGCCACCTTCGGTGAGGTGATGAGCGTGACCTTGTTCCGGCCCTTCAGAGCCAGCGTGCCCATCACGGCGCCAAGCCAGACGCCCGGGTTCTTGTCGACTGGCACCGAGTCCGCGCACGAGTGCTCCATCTCGACCGCGCGCTGGAGCAGCTCCTCGACGTCGACGCCCATGAGCGCGCCGGGGACGAGGCCGAAGTACGAGAGCGCCGAATAGCGGCCGCCGATGTCCGGCGGGTTGGAGAAGATCCAGCGGAAGCCGCTGTCCTTCGCGAGCTTCTCGAGCGAAGTGCCAGGGTCCGTGATGGCGGCGAACTGCTTGCCGTTCTTCCTGGTCTGGGCGAAGAAATAGGCGAAGTGCGAGAGGGTCTCGGTCGTCTCTCCGGACTTCGATGCGACGACGAAGAGCGTCGACGCAAGCCTGATCTTCGCGCGCACCGACAGGATCGTCGCCGGGTCTGTCGTGTCGAGGACGTGCAGCGCCGGGTGGCCCCTGACCTTGCCGAACGTGTGGCGCAGGACGTCAGGGCAAAGGCTCGAGCCGCCCATGCCCAGCAGCACGACGTCGGAGAACTTCCGGCCCTGCTCCGCCAGCGCGTCGAGCTCGCCGGCCTTCTCCAGCATCTTGTCCGCCACGTCGAGCCAGCCGAGCCGGTCGTGGATCTCCTGGCGCTTGGCGGGGTCCGTGCTCCACAGCGTGGAGTCCTTGGCCCACAGCTGCCGCGGCGCGCCGTCCTTCTGAAGCTTCGCGACCTGGGCGTCGACCGCCGGCTGCAGCCCTCCCAGGCTGTACCACTGGCGCGGCCCCTTGCCGGCTTTGATCTCCCTGGCGCTCTTGTCGAGCGCCGCGAGCAGGCTCTCGAACGACTTGACGAACGCGTCGACGCCCTCGACCTCGAGCTCGCCCGTGACCCTGTCCAGGTCGACACCCTGTTCCGCCAGCTGCTTCAGCTGCCGCCGCGCGACGTCGACGTTCTCGTCCAGGCTGCGCCGCACCTCCCCGTGCTCGCGGAAGGCGGCCAGAGTCTGCGGCGGGATCGTGTCGACGGTCTCTGGACCGATGAGCTCCTCGACGTAGTACGTGTCCGGGTAGCGGGGATCCTTGGTCGACGTGCTGGCCCACAGGCACCGCTGCGTGCGCGCGCCCGCCTTCCTGAGACGGTCCCAGCGAGGGCCGGCGAACAGCCCCTTGTAGCGCTCGTACGCCATCTTCGAGTTGGCGATCGCCGCCTTGCCGTAAAGCTGCTCGAGCGAGCGCTTCTGGCGCGGGTCCGGCGCCTGCCCGGCCTTCTCGGCCAGGATCTTGTCCACCTTCGTGTCGACACGGCTCACGAAGAAGCTCGCGACACTCGCCACCTTGCTCAGGTCACCGCCGTCCCGCTCCAGCTTCTCCAGACCGGACAGGTACGCCTCGACGACCTCGGCGTAGCGGTCGACCGAGAAGATCAGCGTGATGTTGATGTTGTTGCCTTTCGAGATCTGCTGCTCGATGGCGGGAAGACCGGCTTTGGTCGCCGGGATCTTGACCATTACGTTCGGGCGCCGGCAGCGGTCGTGGAGGTACTGCGCGAAGTCGATCGTCTCCTGCGTGCTGTTCGCGATCGTCGGCCCGACCTCGATGCTGACGAACCCGTCCCGGCCCTTCGTCTGGTCGTAGACCGGCCGGAAGACGTCCGCCGCGGACTGCACGTCTTCCACCATCAGGTCCCAGAGCATTTCCTCGGGCTTCTTCTTCGCCCGCACCAGGTCGACCATCGCCTCGTCGTAGTCGGTCGAGCCGCTCACGGCCTTCTCGAAGATCGTGGGGTTGGAGGTGACGCCTGTCAGGCCCTCATCGCGGAGGCGGCCCAGCTCGCCGGAGGTGACGAGCTGGCGGCGGATGTTGTCGAGCCAGAGCGACTGGCCGATCTCGCGCAGCTCCTTGATGGGGTTCAGCCTGGACGGTGCCGCGGTCGCCATCACTTTGCCGCCGCGAGCTTCGTGGCCGCCGCCACGATGTGCCGGGTCGAGATGCCGGCGGCGTTCATGAGCTCCTCCGGCTTGCCCGACTCGGGCAGGCCCTTCACCGCCAGGTGCACGAGCCGCACAGGCGGGTCGTTGGCGAGCGCCTCCAGCACCGCCCCGGCCAGGCCGCCCTCCGGGTAGTGGTCCTCGACCACGACGAGCCGGCCCTTGGTGACACGTGCCGCTTCGCGCAGCGTCCTGACGTCGACCGGCTTGACCGAGTAGAGGTCGATGACACGGACTGGGAGCTTCTTCGCCGCGAGCTGGTCGGCGGCGGCGAGGCAGTTGTGCAGCGTCACCCCGGCGCCGATCAGCGTGACCCGATCCTTCGCGCTCTGCCGCACCACCTTCGAGCCACCGACCTTGAAGGTGTCGTTGGGCCCGTAGAGGGTGGGATACGCCCCGCGCGTGGTGCGCATGAAGACGATGCCCGGCGTGTCGGCCATGATCCGGGTCAGCTTCGCCGTCTGGTTGGGGTCGCACGGGTAGAGCACGGTCGAGCCGTGGATCGCGCGCATCGAGGCCAGGTCCTCGAGGGCCATCTGCGACGGCCCGTCCTGCCCGATCTCCACGCCGGCGTGGGAGCCGCAGAGCCGGATGTTCGCCTGCGAGATCGCCGCCATGCGGATGAAGTCGTAGGCGCGGCTGAAGAACGCGGCAAACGTGGAGGCAAAGGGCTTGTAACCGCGCACGCTCAGGCCGACCGCGGTGGCGACGAGCTGCTGCTCGGCGATGTAGACCTCGAAGAAGCGGTCGGGGTGCGCCTTGGCGAACTCGTCGGCGTGAGTGGAGTTGGAGACCTCGCCGTCCATCGCGACGACCTCCGGGATCGCGGCGAGGGCGAGCAGGGCGTCCCCGTAGGCCTTGCGGGTGGCCACCTTGACCTCTTACTACTAGGTGCGCTGCACCGGCTCCACGGGCGCGGCCGGGCGTCTGGCGGGGGCGCTTCGCTCGGGCTTCTGCGTCTTCACCTTCAGGTTGCGGATGCCGCCCAGCTCCTTGATCGCACGCTCGGCCATGTCCGGCGGGAGGGCCTTGCCGTGCCAGCCGTCCTTGTTCTCGATCTCGGAGAAGCCTTTGCCTTTGACCGTCCTGGCGATGATCACGCTTGGCTTGCCGGTGTTGGACAGGGCCTCGCCGTAGGCGCGGTCGATGGACGGGAAGTCATGGCCGTCGATGACGATCGGGTGGCCGCCGAACGCCTCGACCCGGCGCCGGTAGGTGTCGAGGTTCCACTCGTACTCTGTCGGGCCCCGCTGGCCGAGGCGGTTGATGTCCCAGATCGCCGTCAGGTTGCCCAGCTTGTAGAAACCCGCCTTGTCGAGCGCCTCCCAGATCGACCCTTCGGCCAGTTCGGAGTCGCCACACAGCACCCATACGTGGTAGGGCAGCTTGTCCAGGTAC
>JBKPCW010000091.1:0-5692 GCA_046727555.1 Candidatus Dormiibacterota bacterium
GTGCGGAGCACCGGTCGTGGACTCATTAGAGGCAGAGCTCGACAAGCCAGTCATCGACAGCGTCGTTCTATGCCTGTGGGCGGCGTTTCATCGCCTCGGGACGAAAGCAAACATTGCGCGATACGGGAAGCTCTTGGCCGATTACTGACTGTTTTGACCGCTTCGTAGAACTGTTCATTCGTGGTCATGTCGCTCATGCCTGGGTGTGTCAGGTATCAGCCGGGACACCTGTAAGGCATCAACCGAGTCAGCACATTGGGTTGGCTCCGGGACAGGGACTCGAACCCTGAACCTTGCGGTTAACAGATCGGCGCGGCCCGTTCAGAAATCGCGACTCGAATTCGCCACATGCCGCTGACTGCCGCCTAATGCCATGGTTTAGCACCCGCGTTGCTGTACGCCAGACGGTAGGCGCCGGCAGCCTTCTGGAGCTAGACCGTGGCGGCACACACACATATATAAGGACGCGCGGGGCAGCTGTGTCGAAGCCAAGGGCATACCAAACCAAGGGCCTCACGGTCCCGAACCACACGACTTCCCGTCCAGATCTGTCGACTACTGCCTTCTTCAGTTCGATTCTTTAAATTCGGCGACCTTGCCCGTCCAGATCGGAGTGAATCGTCAGCCGGATTACTACATGAATTGCTACATGTCCGTTAGATGCTGGACGGAGTGCGGGCCGATGTTGTCCGCACTCCGTCGGCTGACAGTGCTTGACCGTCGTTACCTCAGACCTGGGTCCTCATGAAGCGACGACCGCCCGGTAGGGGGCGAGGAATGCGGTGAGCGCCGAAAGTACCGCCTCCGGAGCCTGCTCAGCGAGCCAGTGGCCGCAGTTGGGGATGACCAGGCCCTGCACGTCATCCGAGACCAGCTTCATCGTGTCAGCGACCATAGAGCCGGAGCTTTCCGCACCGCCCATTGCCAGGACGGGCATCGGCAGCTTGCGCGTCTTGCGCTGCTCGTTTTGCGCAGAGGTGGCAGCGAATGCCCGGTACATCTGGAAGCTGCCGTGAAGAGCTTCGGGGCTCGAAGCCAGTCCGTCAACGTAGTACTTGACGACCTGAGCAGGGAGCTTGTTGGTTCCGGCGGAAGCGAAGAACTCCGCGCCGAAAAAGATGTCTTCACGGCCCCGGACGAGCTTCTCGTTTGTCTCGGCAAGCTCGTTGAATGGGATATGCCAGAGCCGGTCGACGAGTTGCGGTGGAAGGATCAGCGGGCTGGGTGGAGTGATGCCCGGGAGGGGTGCCTCGCCTAGAGCGACGCGCTCAACACGGTCCGCGTGATCCGCGGCCACGGCATAGGCGATCAGCATGCCGGTGTCGACCCCTACCACCGCGAACCGTTTGTCGCCCAGCGCTTCCATGACTGCGACCATGTCGCCGGCAAGCGTCCCCGCATCGTAGCCATGCTCTGGCTTGTCGGAGAGACCGATGCCGCGCTGGTCCACCGCAACGACCTTGAAGTCTCGCGCCAGGCCTGGCATCACGCGGCGCCAGTAGTACCAGGAGCCGGGCCAGCCGTGGATCAGCAAGAGCGGAGGACCGTCACCGCCGACCACCGCGTGGATGCGCACCTCACCGGCATCGACGTACCGGCTGGTGAATGTGCTGGCGAATCCGTCAGGAAGGCCGGGCGCCCCGGCGGCGGAGCCGGGACCTTGCGGGCTGGGCACGGAAGATGGGCTCATTTCGGGTGTCCCCCTTTCAGATGCCTCACGGGCCCTCTCCCGGCAGTTTCCAGTTGACACCCTCAGGGAGCCATTGTCAACCGCGCTTCACCGTGAGCGACCTGACCGTGACGGTCGGGCAAAGCCTGTCGATTCACTTCGAGATGAGGCTGGACTCAATCAGCCACCTCATATGATCCACACCACGGCACGGGAACAGGAGCCTTCAGATCGATCGCCCGAGGTGGGGACCACCCGCGTCGAGGCATTCAGCGACTCGGTCATGGCGGTGATCATCACGATCATGGCCTTCGAGCTGCGCCCTCCACAAGGCGCGGGCCTGGACGCGATGCGTGACCAGCTGCCGGGCGTGCTCGTGTATGTGCTCAGCTTCACTTTCATCGGGATCTACTGGAACAATCACCATCACCTGCTCCGAGCCGCCGACCGGATCAGCGGCGCGGCGATGTGGGCGAACCTGTTCCTGCTGTTCTGGCTGTCGTTGATCCCAGTGCTCACCGAGTGGGTTCGCGACGAGTATCTCCACCCGCTCCCGGCGGCCACCTACGGAACGGTGGCGTTCGCGGCCGGGCTTGCTTACTTAATTCTCGTGCGAACGCTGATCCAGGCCAACGGCCGCGACTCACACCTGGCGACAGCCATTGGGTCGGACGTCAAGGGACGTCTGTCGACCGTGCTGTACGCAGCGGCGATCGGCTTCGCCTTCGTGAGCCCCTGGATCTCATATGGCATCTATGTTGTTGTCGCGCTGACCTGGTTCGTACCCGACCGCCGATTCACCCGGCGGCGCGAGGGAAACGCTCCCGGATAGTTCGCTCGTCCGGGTCCACATCCATGCCGGCCAGGTAGGCCTTGTTGCTGCCGGCTTCAGGCGCCGCAGACGGGCCCGTTGTACGGCCACGGGATGCAGAGCTGAGGTGCAAGCGCGGACCACAGCGTCAGCACAGCGATGATCGCGAGGCCTGCGATCCAGATCGTGCCTGTGATCATGTTTCGCTTCGGAGCCGGCCATGACCGCCAGCCAAGCCACCGCGCGATGCCGGGACCGAGCCGGATGTCGAGCAACGGCCAAAAGATGAGCCCGAGGACAAGCACCCCCGGGACAACCGCCTTCGTGATGATCGCGGGCCCGAGCTTGGCGAACTGAAAGAGCGCCAGGAAGTACCACTCCGGTAGCGGGACGATCGCGGCGCGTGGGTCGGCCGGCTGTCCGGGCTCCAGCAGGGGCTTCCCGATCAGCGCCATCAGACCGAGTCCGACCAAAACCGCCATCGCGAGAATCGGGTAAGGCCAGATGTGATCGGGAAAGTAGGGGTGAGTCTTGCTCTCCGGCATGTCGTCACTGACCTGACGGCCAATGGGGCCGAACATGAGGCCGACGAGCGCGTAGATGGCCAGGATCGGATACAGGGCGTGCCGCCGGGTGGGCAGCCGGCTCGAGCTTGCCCTGGGCGCGCTCATGCCGGTTCGGCGGGACCCTGTTTGCGAACAAGTCGGAAGTGGACATAAAGGAGGAGTGCCATCAACCCCGGCAACAGGAATACGTGGGCCATGAAAAAGCGCAGCAACGTAGTCGGTCCCACCAGGGGGCCGCCTTGCACCGCGTACCTGATGAATCCACTCACACCGTCGGGGAGCACCCCGCTTCCCGAGATGATCGACATCTCGCGGGCTCGCGCCAAGTACGAGTTGGCGTCCCACGGCAACAGCGAACCCGTAAAGCTGAAGAGGACGATGACCAGGAAGACGAGCACTCCGACCATCCAGTTCAGCTCGCGTGGCGGGCGATAGCCTCCGTTCCAGAAGACGAACGTCATGTGCAGGAACGCAACCGCGACCAGAAGGTTGGCGCCCCAGAAATGTATCCCGCGAATGAGCCATCCGAGGTACGCGGCATGCTGGATGAAGACGACGCTGGCGTAGGCCGGAGCAGGGTTGCCCGCACCGTCGGGAACGTAGTACAGGCCGAGTAGAAAACCAGTGATGAACTCGATCGCGACGAGAACCACCGCCACGCCGCCTAGATAGCGATAGGCGGCCGCCGCGTAGTTCGGAACCCGTCGGTAGAGCTCTGCGTCGACCGCATCGGTGAGCTCGAAGCGCGCGTCGAGCCAATCGATTAGGGCGCTTTGTAATCCCACAGGCCCTTAGTCCGGTGCCTGGCGACGATTTGCGCTGACGTCGAGCCTCAGCAGCTCCCGAAAGAGGAACAACGCCGCCAAGTTGATCAGCGCCGTGAAACGGGCCCGAATCGTGTCGAGAATCAAGATGGCCTAGTGGGTGAGCCACCAGTCGACTGTGGTCGATCCCAGGCGCGCGTCGCGGCCGGCCATCAGGGCTTGGTCATCAAGCTGGATGCCGTAGAAGAGGCCCCCGGGATCACCGATGACCACGTTGCGCGGATCCTTGTCATGTTCGAGGACCTTGGCCACCAGTTCGTCGACGTAGAACTCGTCTGGGCCGGCGATCTCGACCGTGCCATTCCTCGGCGCCTCGAGGGCCACCTCGGCAACCGCCCTCGCGACGTCGTCAGCCGCCACTGGATGGAATAGTGAGTGCGATACGCGCACCGTGTCGCCGTCCGTGCCGGCCTGTGCGATCGGGCGGATCCACTCGAAGAACAGGCTGGCGCGGATGATGGTGTGCGGGACGGGCGAGCCCTTGATCATGTTTTCCTGGAGCAGCTTCGCCCGGAAGTAGGCGAGGTCCTGTAAGCGATCGGTCCCGACGACAGAAAGCGCGACGTGGTGCTTGACGCCGGCGGCCAACTCAGCCGCAGCCAGGTTCTCGTGTGCGGTACGGAAGAAATTGATGGCGTCGCCCACCTCAGCCGCGGCGAGGTTCTCGCCTACGATCTGGAAGAAGTCCCACGCGGCCTGATCTCCGAAAGACGGCGCGCTGGCCACGTCGACCACGACCTCTGCGCCGGCGAGTGCTCCATCTGAGCCTTCGCCGGTCAGCGTGTAGACGCCCGTGTCCGGCGGCGCGGCGACTGCGTCATGGCCCTTCTGCTTCAGTTTCTCCACGACCATGGCACCGATCAAACCGCTTCCGCCGATGACCACGATCTTCGGCTTCATGTGCCCGCCTCGTCCGCCTGTAATGGGCGTGCCGCCACAGTCATAGCCGGCCGGACATCGCGAACCCGGATTGGATTTGGCATGCGGAGCAGCGCCGAACCACTTGCGAGCGACTAGGCAAACCTCTTGATGAATTTGAGCGCCGTCTCGGCGACCTCGCGCCAGCCGTGGTCGATCGTGAGGGAGTGGCCACGATTCGGGATCTTCACGATCTCCGTGACACCGGGGTTGCGCTTCTGTCGCTTGTAGGCTGCGTTGGCGATCGCCCACGGCACCGTGTGGTCCTTCTCGCCGTCGATGATCAGCAGCGGACCGCGGTCGGGGTTCAACGTGTCCACCTTCGCCTCGGTCCACGGGTTGATGTTCGCGTTCCCCATCTGGACGAGGGCGGTCCCTGAGCCGGCGACGTGGAAAGTGTCATAAAGCTGTTTAGCCTCTTTCTCGTCCAGCGCATTCGCCCAGCCGTACTTGAACTGATCGAACGTGAGCGTGATGGCGCGGCCGCGCGTGGCCGGGTTGACCAGGAACGGCCCGACCCCCTTGAGTACCGAGAGCGGCAGCGGCAGGACGCCGCGGAAGACCCCTGGGTCGATCGCCACCGTGGCTGCCGAGAGGCCTCGGCCCGCGAGCATCTCCGCGACCAGACCTCCGGTTGAGTGGCCCATCACCACCGGCTTCTTGTCCAACCTGGCGATGACGTCCGCGGTGTGATCGGCGATCTGGCGCAGCGTCTTCTTGGCCAGGACCTCCGGTTCCGCCCGGGCGCCTACAACCGTTGGCGGGTCGTCTGGCCAGTCCGGCGTCAGCCCGACGTAGCCGGCCTGCTCGAAGAACGCGACCCACGGATCCCAGCTCGAGGGCAACAGCCACAGCCCATGAATGAAGACGACCGGCGTCGCGCCGCTCGCGTTGGCGCGCTCGA
>JBKPCW010000092.1:0-5319 GCA_046727555.1 Candidatus Dormiibacterota bacterium
AGGCCAATCGGTTACGGGCAGCGGCATGTACATGTTCACGATTTCGGACGGCAAGATCTTGAGCTTCGCCTATGAGCTCGACCAGATCGGGCTCCTGCAGCAGCTCGGTTGGGCGTTTACAGCTCCCAGTCACACGTAAGACCGGCTGCAGCGCTCCTGGTTCCTGAGATCAGGTGAGGTTATGTGCAGCGCTCAGGCCCCCCTACCGCGGAGGTAGGTGGTTCGAGTCCACCGCGGCCCCCCCCCGCACGGATAGTCCGGACTAACGCGCTGTTTCGCGACCTGAAATCGGGGATAGTCCGGACTATCCAGGGATGAGGACCTAGCTGATCCCGGCGAACAGGTCCCTCTCCGGAAGCTCCGCCGGCCGCTCGCCCCGCGCCAGCTGGTAGAACTCGGTGCCGAAGGCGAGCTCGTAGACCTGGTCCTGCATCGTCGCGAACCACGAGTTCGGGTCGTTCTGGCTCACGTGCGCGCGAAAAGCGTCGCGTTTGCGCTCGAAGTAGTCGTGGACGTCGACCTGCGTCGTCACGAGCTCGTCGGGGGTGCCGGCGATGCGCATGTTGCCGCCCATCGCCCGCTGCGCCTCCTCGGGCATCTGCTGGACGAACGCTTCCATCATCGAGCGCGGGATGGCCGTGTAGTAAAGCTTCTTCACCGGCGTGCCCTCGCGCTCGACCATGTCGAGCGCGGCGTTGGTCACGTAGTGCGCCTTGATGTGGTCGGGATGGCCGTAAACGCCGTCTTCGGCATAGGTGACCACCACCGCCGGCCGCTCCTCGCGGATCAGCACGGCCAGCCTGGCCGCGGCCTCTTCGAGCCTGGCCTGGTGGAAAGAGCGAGGGTCTTTGTTGTCGGCCGTGTCGACCATGCCGGAGTCGCGGTAGCCCAGGAACTCGACGCGGTCGACGCCGAGGATCTCGGCGGCCTTCTCGAGCTCGTGCGTCCGGATCTCGCCAAGGCGGGGGCGCGACGCGGCCTCGTCCATGTTGTAGATCTCGCCCACCTCGCCGCGCGTCGCCGTGACGAGCACCACGCGGTGGCCGTGGGCCTTGGCCTTCATCATCACCCCGCCGGTGGAGATCGCCTCGTCGTCGGGGTGGGCGTGGACCAGGAGCAGAGTCGCCATCGTCTTACGAGAGCAACAGCTCGGCGAGCTGCCCGATTCCGCCGTGCCCAGGCCCCGGGATGGTGCGGTCGGCGGCCTCGATGACCTCTTTCGGCGAGCCCTCCACCGCCACTCCGAGGCCCGCCCAGGCGATCATCGACGCGTCGTTGCGCCCGTCCCCCACCGCGACGACCTCGGCCTGGGGCACGCCGAGACGCCCGCTCAGGAAGCGCAGCGCCGAGGCCTTGTCACTCTCCACGCTCGTGAACTCGAGGTAGTCGGGCGTCGAGGTGGCGACGTTGAGCCTGCCGTGCCAGCGCTTTCGAGCGTCGGGCAGGATCGCCTCGAGGTTGGCGGGCGTCGACACGATGACCAGCTTCGGCGTCGTCGCGCCCATCGCCCTGTCCAGGTCGCCCACCACGTGCACGTCCATGCTGGCGTGCTCAGCGTACCGACGCGCCTCGGGCCGGTCGTGCGCGACGATCAGCTGGTCGTCGCGGTAGGCCTGCACGTGCAGGTTTCTCTCCTCGGCATAGCGCACGACCTCCATCGCAAGGTCGTGCGGGATGCCGTGGTCGAGCAGCACGCTCCCATCGAGCTGCCGCACCTGCGCGCCCTGGTAGCAGACGATGGGGCCCGGGAGCCGGAGCCGGATCACCCAAGGCACGGCGCCTGGAAACGGGCGTCCCGTGCACGCGACCACCGCGACGCCGGCGGCGACGAGGCGGCCGACCGCCTGAACGTCGCGTGGATCCAGGCTCAGGTCCATGCCCAGGATGGTGCCGTCGAGGTCCAGCGCCAGCAAGCGATAGCGAATCGCGAGAGCTATCGCTTGACCTCGGGGTTGACGAGGTTCGGCGGGCGCCCACCGCGCACGGCGGTCGCCATGTTGCGCGCCGCCATCGCCGACATCTCCGAACGCGTACGCACGGTCGCGCTCGCTATGTGCGGTGCGAGGACCACGTTCGGCATGGGGATGAGGTGCGGGTGGACCGCCGGTTCGCGTTCGTAGACGTCGAGTCCCGCGCCGGCCAGCTTGCCGGCCCTCAGCGCCTCGACGAGCGCAGCCTCGTCCACGACCGGGCCGCGGGACGTGTTGACGAGTATCGCCGTGCGCTTCATGGCGTTGAACTGGGCCGTGCTGAAGAGGTGCTGTGTCTCCTGGGTCAGCGGAACGTGGATGGAGATGAAGTCGGATTCGGCCACCAGCCGGTTGAGGTCGACGCGGGTCGCGCCCAGCTGCTCCTCGGCCTCGCGCGGCAGCGGTTGGGGGTCGTAGTAGAGCACGCGCATGTTGAATCCCTTGGCGCGGTGCGCGACGCCGCGCCCGATACGCCCGATGCCGACGATGCCGAGCGTGGCGCCGAAGACGTCCTGGCCGAGCATCATGTCGATCGCCCAGCCGCGGAAATTTCCGCCGCGCGTGAAATGGTCGGCCTCGACCACGCGCCGGGCCGCGGTCATGAGGAGCGTGAACGCGAAGTCCGAAGTCGCGTCGTCGAGCACGCCGGGCGTGTTGGTGACCATGACCTTGTGCGCGGTCGCGGCGGGGACGTCGATGTTGTCGAAGCCGACGGCGACGTTGCTCACGCACTTGAGGCCCGGTGTGGACAGCACGGTGTCGCGGATCGGGTCCATCAGCTGGCTGACGATGCCGACGCAGCCCTCGGCCGCCTGGCGGATGCTGGCTTCGTCGAGCGGACCGCCGGCCGGATACTGGACGACCTCCGCCGCCTCGGCCAGGATCTGCGGGCCGGGGTCGAGGATGGGATGCATCAACAGGACTCGCGGGCTCATGGGTTCAGGCCAAGATCCTGTGCGATCGGCTTGAGCGCATCCCGGACGAACTCCACGTGCTCGTCGAAGGGTACGCCGAGCACTTCGGCACCCGCGACCAGCTCCTCACGGTGCACGCCTCTGGCGAAGGCCTTGTCCTTCATCTTCTTCCGCACGGTGCTTGCCTCGACGGCGCCGAGTGACCTGTCGGGCTTGACCAGCGCGCAGGCGATGATGAACCCGCACATCTCGTCGACCGCATACAGCGCCTTGCGCGCGTTGGTGTCGCGCGGCACGTTGAGATAGTCGGCGTGCGAGGCGATGTCCTCGAGGATGTCCTCCGGCCAGCCCCTGTCGCGCAGCATCTGGATGCCGCGCATGGGGTGCAGCTCGGCGGTCGGACCGGACTCGTAGTCCCAGTCGTGGATGAGGCCGAGCACAGCCCACCGCTCCTCGTCCTCTCCAAAACGGCGGGCGTAGGCGCGCATCGCCGCCTCGACGCTGCGCATGTGCCGGCGGAGCTGGTCCGACTTTGTCATCGAGGTGACGAGCTCCCAGGCTTCGTCTCGGGTTGGTGCGCTCACGGCTTGTTCCATCGGAAGAGCTTGTAGCGGCTGGCGAGACGCAGCAACCACAGCAGCGAGATCACCACTGCCAGATACAGAACGATCTCGACAATCTCCAGCGCCGTCACCACGCCACCGGCGAGGCCAGAGCGGAAACCTTCGATCACGCCATAGTTCAGCAAGGCCAGGCCTGCGGTGGTCATCACGGCTCCGATGGCGCGGAAGTAGATCGCCGGCGCACGCTGTAGACGGGCTGTGTCTGCCTTGAGCAATCCGCGGCCCGAGCCAATGTTCCGGCCGGTCAGCAGAAGGCCGACACCATAGCCTCCCAGCAGCAGTCCGAGGACCACCAGGGACACGTAAAAGGTCTGGGTCACAGGATCTCCTCGAGCGCTGCGAGTAGGGCGGCGTGTTGTTCGCGGGTGCCGACGGTGATCCGGATCCAGCCCGCGATCGGCTCACGATCGTAATGGCGGACGAGGATCTTGCGCTCGCGCAGCCCGGCCACGACCTGGGCGGCAGGCTTCGGCGGCTTGACGAAGACGAAGTTGGTCTCAGACGGAACGAGCTCGAACCTGAGGTCTGCCAGCGCGGCCGAGAGCTCGGCCCGACGCTCGACGACCTCGGTGACCAGGCGACGGTGGTGCTCTTCGTCCTCGATCGCCGCCGCGGCGGCCGCGATCGCCAGGCGGTCGACGTTGTAGGAGTCCTTCACCGCGTCGAGGGCTTCGATCAGCTCAGGCGCTCCGAGGGCAAAGCCGATGCGCAGGCCGGCCAGCGCATACGACTTGGAGAACGTACGGAGGATGAGCAGGTTGTCGTGCTCGGCCAGCAGCGGCACGCAGGACTGAGGAGCGAAGTCGACGTAGGCCTCGTCCACAGCCACCACCCCGCTCGACGCCGCGACCGCCGCCTCGACGTCGCGCCGGTCGAACAGCGCGCCCGTCGGAGAGTTCGGGTTGACGATGAACTTGAGCGGCGCCGGGTCGGCGCCCAGGCTGGGCGGCAGGTCCCAGAAGAGCTCGGTCGGGTGGGTGGACGACCTGGCCTCGTGGATCCGGCAGAGCGGCTCGAACAGCGGGTAGGTCGGAGTGGGGAACGCGACCGTGTCGCCGGCGCCGGCGAAGGCGCGGAAGCACAGGTCGATCAGCTCGTCGCCGCCGTTGCCGACCGCGACATGCGACGGATCGATCCCGAAGCGCCGGGCGATGGCCACGCGGGCGGGCGCCGCGGTGGGGCTCGGGTAGAGCCGCAGCGAATCGTTGGCGGCCGCGCGGATGGCCTCGATCACCTTCGGAGAGGGAGGGAGCGGCGACTCGTTGGTGTTGAGCTTGATCCAGCCCGCGCCGTCCGGAGGCTGCTCGCCCGGGACGTACGGTTCGAAGCCTTCGAGGCCTCGCCTCAGGAGGCTTTTCGGCATTCCAGAAGGAAGGTTTCGAGGGCGAGGCGAGGCGACACGTTCTGCTCCAGGTAGCCAAGCGTGTCGTAAGAGAGCTCGAGGAGGCGCGCCCAGCGGCCCTGCTCGCGCCCGCGGGCCCCAAGCATCCGCCGGCGCAGCTCGACCTGCCAGCTGGCCAGGGCGAACAGCGCCGGGTCTTCCTCGTCGCCTTCGCTTCGCCGCCAGGCCATCTGCTCCGAGTCGAGCTGAGCCGCAACGTGCAGCGGCACGTCCGCCGGCGCGCCGAAGATCTCCTCCAGGCGGCGGGTCCACGAGTGGTGGAGCTCGACGACGCCCTCATCGCCGGCGCGGCGCATCGCCCAACCAGGTCGACCGCTCGCGAGCTCGGCGAGGAGCTTTGCCCGACTGGCCTCGACACCGTTCGCGACCAGCAGCTTCTCGATCTCCGGCGCCGGCACGGGATGGAAGAA
>JBKPCW010000093.1:0-15160 GCA_046727555.1 Candidatus Dormiibacterota bacterium
CCTCTCCCCTGCGGGGAGAGGGTGCCCCAACTGCTTTCAGGCGAATTCGCTCATGAACTGGGCGAAGTCCTCGCGGCTGAGCCGCAGCTCGTCCTCGGCGAGGTCCTTCAGCGGCGCCTCCGGGATCCGCTCCGTAGACGCGAAGTCGTCCATCTTGGTGTCGACGTAGAGCAGTCCGGTGACGAGGTGGCCCTCGTCGCGGCCTTCCTCGATGACCCTGATCGCCGCCCGGCGGTCGGTCGGGTCGTGGTCCTCGCCGAGCTTCTTCAGGACGATGTGCGAGCCGTCGTGCAGCCTGACGTCGCGCACGGTGCCGGGCTCGTAGTCGACGTGCACCTCTTCGAAGAATGGGATGAACGAAACGTCTGCGATCGACTCCTCGTGGTCCTTGACCCAGCTGTAGCTCTTGGTCGAGCCGTCGTGGTCGTTGAACGTGACGCAGGGGGAGATGATGTCCAGGATCGCGGTGCCGCGGTGCGCGATCGCCGCCTTGATGAGAGGCACCACCTGCTTGCCGTCGCCGCTGAACGAACGGGCGACGAACGAGCAGCCGAGCGCCAGCGCGACGGCACACGGGTCGATGGGCTGGAAGGTGTTGACCGCGCCCTTCTTCTGCACCGACCCCAGGTCCGCAGTGGCGGAGAACTGACCCTTGGTCAGGCCGTAAGTGCCGTTGTCCTCGATGATGTAGGTGCAGTCGACGTTGCGCCGGATCAGGTGCATGAACTGGCCGAGACCGATCGACGCGGTGTCTCCGTCGCCGGAAACGCCGAGCATGATCAGCCGCCGGTTGGCCAGGTGCGCGCCTGTCGTCAGCGCCGGCATGCGCCCGTGGACGCCATTGAAGCCGTGCGCGGCCTCGACGAAGTAGGCCGGGGTCTTCGACGAGCAGCCGATGCCCGACATCTTGGCCAGCAGGTGGGGCTCGACGCCGAGCTCGTAGAGGGCCTTGACCATGTGGTTCGTGATCGAGTTATGCCCGCAGCCGGCGCACAGCGTCGTCGCGGCGCCTTTATAGGCGTCGCGGGGGAGGCCGACGTGGTTCAAGGTCGTGCTCACGCGGGGACCATCTCCTGCTGCGTCAACGGCTCGATGATGGCAGCCGCGGGGATCGGCTGGCCGTTGTAGTGGCGGATCGACCGCACGCGCTCGACCAACTCGGCGGGCAGCGCCAGCCGAACCAGGTCGTACAGCTGGCCGTCGCGGTTCTGCTCGACGACGTAGACGCGCTCATGGCGCGCGACAAAGCGCACGAGGTCGTCGTGCAGCGGCAGGGCGCGGACGCGCAGGTAGTCGACCTTGACAGTGTCCCGCGCCTCGACGACGGCCGCGTGCGTGGAGCCGAACGCGATCAGCCCAACCTTCTGGCCCGACTCGTCGATCACCGGCGCCGGCAGCTCGTGGCGCGCGGTCTCGAGCTTGCGGGCGAGCCGGTCCATGTTGCGCGCGTATGCCTCGGCGCCCTCGGTGTAGCGGGCGTGCTCGTCGTGGCCTGAACCCCGGGTGAAGTAGCCGGCGGCGGGGTGGTCCGTGCCGGGAAGCGTCCGGTACGTCACCCCGTCGCCGTCCACATCCTTGTACCGCCCCCATTCGCCGGCGAGCTTCTCCAGGTCGTCCTTCGACAGCACCTTGCCGCGGTCGAACGGCTTCTCCGGGTACTTGAACTCCGGCGTCATCCACAAGTTCATGCCGAGGTCGAGGTCGGAGAGGACGAAGACCGGCGTCTGGAATCGGTCCGCGTGGTCGAAGGCGTCGCGAGCGAACTCGTAACACTCCTCCACCGTTCCGGGGAGCAGCACGAGGTGCTTGGTGTCGCCGTGGGACAGCGTGTAGACGAACCCGAGGTCGGCCTGCGAGGTGCGCGTCGGCAATCCGGTCGACGGACCGATGCGCTGAATGTCGAAGATCACCACCGGGACCTCGGCGTAGTAGGCCAGGCCGGAGAACTCGGCCATCAGGGAGATGCCCGGGCCGGAGGTCGACGTCATCGCGCGCGCTCCAGCCCAGCCTGCGCCGATCGCCATGCCGACCGCGGCCAGCTCGTCCTCGGCCTGGACCACCGAGATCTTCTTCTCGTCGCCGCCGTTCGTCCGGAAGCGGTCGGCGTAGGCGATCAGGTACTCGCAGAGCGAGGACGACGGCGTGATCGGGTACCAGGCGACGACCGTGACTCCCCCCATCAACGCGCCGAGCGCGGCCGCCTGGTTGCCTTCGACCAGCACCTTGCCCTCGACCGCGCCGGTCATCGGCTCGAGGCGATAGGGATCCTGCTTGGAGAAGTTGTCCTGCCAGTAGTCGAAGCCGACCTTGATCGCGTCGAGGTTGATCGGCACCGCCTTGGGCTTGGCGAGGAACTGACGCTTGACGCCGTGCTCGAGCGCCTCCCAGGGGACGCCGAGGACGCCGGCCACGACACCGACGTAGATCATGTTGGCGAGCTGCTTGCGCAGGGTTTCGCTCTGGATCTTCGACTTCGCGAGCTTGGCGAACGGCACCGCGTAGTAGGTGACGTCGGTCCGCACGTCCGTGGTCGAGAACGCCTCCTCGTGGATGACGACGCCACCGGGCCGGACCGTCTTCAGGTCCTCGCGCCAGGTGGTGGCGTTGAAGGCGACCAGGATGTCGACCTTGTCCGACCGCGCCATATGCCCCTCCGGGGTGATGCGCAGCTGGTACCAGGTCGGGAGGCCTTCGATGTTGGAGGGAAAGACGTTCTTCGGCGCGACCGGGATCCCCATGTGGAAGATCGCCCTGGTCAGCACCAGGTTGGCGGTTTGGCTGCCTGACCCGTTGACGGTAGCGGCCTGGATGGTCAGGTCGTTGACGATGGGCTCGGTCACTTGGATTCTTGAATGGAGGGACTACGGATTCTACGCGCGTGCAGCGTGCGGCCTCGATTGCTTACATTCCACAGGTCGTGAAGGTGGCGGTACCCAGGGAGATCGAGCAGGGCGAGCGCCGCGTCGCCCTGGTCCCCGACACCGCCAGGATGCTGGTGGCCGCGGGGCTCGAGGTCGCAGTCGAGGCCGGCGCCGGCGCGGCTGCCTTCCTCAGCGACGAGGCCTACGAGAAGGCCGGGGCGAAGATCTCGAGCCGCCCGGGCGAGCTCCTCCGCGACGGGGACGCGGTGCTCAAGGTCCAGGCGCCCCGGGAACCCGAGATCTCGCTGCTGAAGAAGGGCGCGGTGCTGATCAGCTTCCTGCAGCCCGCGACGCAGGCCGACACCGTGCGCTCGCTGGCGAGTCACGGCATCACGGCCTTCAGCCTCGAGCTCCTGCCGCGCATCTCGCGCGCCCAGTCCATGGATGCGCTGTCGTCGCAGGCCTCGGCGGCGGGGTACAAGGCGGTGCTGATGGCCGCCGACCGCATCGGCAAGCTCTTCCCGATGATGATGACCGCGGCCGGCACCGTCGCCCCGACCCGGGTGCTGGTGATGGGCGCCGGCGTGGCGGGCCTGCAAGCGATCGCCACGGCGCGCCGCCTGGGCGCCGTCGTCTCCGCCTACGACGTCCGGCCGGCGGTGAAGGAGGAGGTGCAGTCGCTGGGCGCGACCTTCATCGAGCTTTCGCTGGAGACTCAGGAGGGCGAGGGAGGCTACGCGAAAGAGCAGTCGGAGGAGTTCTTGCAGAAGCAGCGAGAGCTGATCGGCGAGCACATCGCCAAATCCGACGTCGTGATCACCACCGCCGCGGTTCCCGGCCGGCGCGCGCCCCTGCTCGTGACCGGCGACATGGTGAAAGGGATGCGTCCCGGCTCGGTCATCGTGGATCTCGCCGCCGAGACCGGGGGCAACGTAGAGCTGACCCAGGCGGGCAGAGAGGTCGACGTCAGCGGGGTCACGATCATCGGCACGCGCAACGTGCCGTCGACGATGCCGCTGACCACCAGCCAGCTTTTCGCGCGCAACGTCGCCAACCTGCTCCTGCACCTGGTCAAGAACGGCGCGATCTCGCTCGACTTCCAGGACGAGATCACCAAGGGCGCGTGCGTGACGCACGGCGGCGAGATCGTCAACGAGCGCGCCAGGCAGATGGTCTCCGCCGCATGAACAACGAGCTCCTGAACGAGTTCACGTTCTTCGTCCTGGCGGTGTTCGTCGGCTTCGAGGTCATCTCCAAGGTGCCGACCATCCTGCACACGCCCCTGATGTCGGGCACCAACGCGATCCACGGCATCATCCTGGTGGGCGCGATCCTGATCGCCGCGGGTGCGAATTCGCCGGTCACGACCGTGCTCGGCCTGGTCGCGGTCACGCTCGCCACGACGAACGTCGTCGGCGGGTTCGTGGTCACCGACCGCATGCTGGAGATGTTCAAAGGCCGCCAGCCGGCCAAGAAATGAACCTCGCGATCGCGCTCGCCTATCTCGTTGCGGCCGTGCTGTTCATACTCGGTCTGAAGCAGCTGAGCTCGCCCAAGGGCGCGCGCAACGGCAACTTCATCGCCGCCGCCGGGATGCTCGTCGCCCTCGCCGCCACGATCCCGCTCCTCCACTTCACCCGGACGGGGCTGACGATCGTCGCCGTTGGCGTGGCGATCGGCACGTTGGTGGGCACGGTGGGAGCACGCGTGGTGCGCATGACCGCGATCCCGCAGATGGTCGCCCTCTTCAACGGCGTCGGAGGCGGCGCCGCGGCCCTGGTTGCCGTGGCCGAGCTGCTGAAGCTTCCCGTGCACCCGCCCATCGCCGAGGCTCTCCCCAGTGTTTTCAGCATCGTCATCGGGTCGGTCTCCTTCGCGGGCAGCATGGTCGCCTTCGCCAAGCTCCAGGAGCTCATGACCGGGACGCCGATCACCTACGCCGGCCAGCAGGTCGTGAACCTGGTGCTCGCGGTTCTGATCGTGGGGTTCGCCATCGCCGTGCTGGCGATCGCGTCGATTCCGTTCTCGTTCCTCGCCCTGATGCTCCTGGCGCTGATCCTCGGCGTCGCGTTCGTGCTGCCGATCGGCGGCGCCGACATGCCGGTGGTCATCTCGATACTCAACGCGTGCACGGGCCTCGCGGTCGCCGCGAGCGGCTTCACGCTGCACAACTTCGCCCTCATCGTGGCCGGCACGCTGGTGGGCGCCTCGGGCTCGCTGCTGACCAAGCTCATGAGTGACGCCATGGGCCGCTCGCTCGGCAGCATCCTGTTCGGCGCTTTCGGCCAGGTCCGCGCGGGCGCCGGTGGGGCCGCCGCCGGGGCGCAGGGCCGCAGCGTCCGCTCGGCCTCGGCCGAGGACCTCGGCACGTTGCTCGCCTACTCGCAGCGGGTGATCATCGTCCCCGGCTACGGGCTGGCCGTGGCGCAGGCGCAGCACGCGGCGCGCGAGCTGGCGGACGTCCTCGAGAAGCGCGGGGTCGACGTCGAGTACGCGATCCACCCCGTGGCCGGGCGCATGCCGGGACACATGAACGTCCTCCTGGCCGAGGCCAACGTGCCCTATGAGCAGCTGAAGGAGATGGACCAGGTCAACGACGACTTCAAGAACGCGGACGTGGCGCTGATCGTGGGCGCCAACGACGTGGTCAACCCGGCCGCACGCTCGACGCCCGGCAGCCCGATCTACGGCATGCCGATCCTGAATGCGGACCAGGCCAAGAACATCATCTTCATGAAGCGGTCGATGCGCCCCGGCTTCGCGGGCATCGACAACGACCTCATGTTCGGGCCCAGGACGGTGATGTTCTTCGGCGACGCCAAGGACTCGCTGACCAAGCTGGTCGCCGCCGTCAAGGCCGCCTAGAGACGAGACGAGGCTCCTGCCAAGCGGTAGGAGCCTCGCGCCGCGAAGAGGGTGTGGTGGAGAAAATGCTATGCCCGGAGCCTACATATTGTTAGTGGGCGGGCCACAAATAACCCCCACCGTCGTTGTGCGGATCAAGGCGGGTCCTGGCCGGGGTCTGGGGAAATTCTCAGGAGTCCCGAATGCGGAGAACCCGCTCGAGCTCCTTGGTGTCGAACGGCTGGGCGATGCGCAGGACGAAGTGCTGCAGACCGGCCTTCAGCCAGTCGTCGACCGACCTCGCGGTCAGGTTGCCGACATTGGCGGTGCGCTCGATCTCGCGTGGGTCGCGACCGACCCGGGCGCACCACTCGTCCAGGACCCTCGATTTGCGCTCGAACTGGTCGACCGTCCCGATCGTGTTCCACATCTGGGCGTGCTCCGCGACCAGGCGCAGCATCACCTTCTCGCCGGAGCCGGCGATCAGGATCGGCATCCGGCCCGCCGGACCGGGATGCAGCCTCTCGATCCGGCGCTTGATGCGCGGCAGGGCATCGCGCAGGGTGCGAACGCGGTCGCGGGCTTCGCCGAACTCGTAGCCGTACTCGTCGTAGTCGCGCTCGAACCATCCCGCGCCGAGGCCCAGCACGAGGCGGCCGCCGGACAGCTGGTCGACGGTGGCGGCCATCGCCGCCAGCAGGTCCGGGTTGCGATAGCCGATGCAGGTGACCATGGGACCGATCTGTGGTGCGTGGGTGTCGACCGCCGCGGCGGCGAGCAGCGACCAGCACTCGAAGTGGTTGCCGTCGGGGTTGCCGTAGAGCGGAAAGAAGTGGTCCCAGAACCAGATGCTGTCGACGCCAACCGCGTCGGCGCGCCGCCACGCATCCCGCAGCTGGGCGATCGTGCATTGCTGCGGGTGGATCGTGACGCCGACCTTGAACGGTCGATCTTTCGCCATCGCAGGCTGTGAGATTATCCGGAGTCCAATGGTGGGTGAGCTGAGGCCCGTGAAGGTCGACCCGACCACAGCCGACCGCGATTACTGGACGCGCTACCACGAGCTGCGCCGCATCCAGCATGCGGAGATGCATCCCGACGACCCGGTCGAGCCCGATGAGGTCGTCGAGACGCGGATGAAAAAGCCGAATCCGTTCGACCTACGTCACTACTTCGAGGTATCGCGCGACGGCGTGATGGTCAGTACCTTCGGCAGCGAGAACGCCGCACCCGCAAACCCCGAGTACGCAACGAACAAGCACCTCATGTGGGGAGACGTCTACGTGAGGCCTGAGGAACGCCGCAAGGGAATTGCGAAGTCGTGGCTGCCCGTGATCGTGGAGCTGATGAAGGAGCAAGGCTGCAGCGTGCTCGGTCTCAGCGCCGACCGCCCGGCGGCGCACGCCTTTCTCTCGTGGCTGGGCGCCGGGCCGAAGCTCGAACAGATCGAAAGCAGGCTGAGGCTCAGCGAGGTCGACTGGAAGTCGATGGAGGGCTGGGTCGAGGATGGGCAGCGGCGCTCGCCGAGGACAAAGCTCGAGATCTACGACGGACCGCTGCCCGAGGCGCTGTGGCCCGACTTCGCCAGCCAGCGCACGGTGCTGCTGAACACGATGCCGTTCGACGACCTCGACATCGGCCGGATCATCGTCACCCCGGAAAGGATTCGCGACTGGCAGGAGCGAGCCGCGGCGATGGGAATCGTCGAGCACGAGGTGCTGACCCGTGAGCCGGACGGCTCGATCTCCGGCATGACCGACGTCAGCTGGGCTCCCTACCGCCGCACGCACATCGAGCAGCAGTTCACGGGTGTGCGACCCGATGCGCGCGGCCGCGGCCTTGGCAAGTGGATCAAGGCCGCGATGGCGCTGCACGTCCGTGAGCTGTATCCGGACGCGGAATGGATCTCGACCGGCAACGCCGGCTCCAACGCGCCGATGCTCAAGATCAACCGGGCGATGGGGTTCAAGGCCTACCGGACGGCGGTCGACTACCAGGTGGGTGTCGCGGCGCTCGAGGAGCGGATCCCGAAGGTCTAGCCGGCGCGGCTGCGCTGGACGCTGCGCACGAGCAGGATCGCGCCGACCAGGATCAGCAGCAGCGGGAGCGCCGCCTTGCCGAATGGCCCGAACGTGTCGCGACCGCTCACCCCCAGGATGGACTCGAAGAGGACGAATCCGATCAGGAAGATCATCAGGCCGACGAAAAGCAGAGTGCGCCCGCTGCGCAGCCCGTGCTGGTCGCGGTCGCGCAGCGCCTGGAGGTACATGCCCAGGCCGAGGCCGAACGGCACGACCAGCGCCCACGCGTAGGCCCAGATCGCCCAGTGCCCCGAGCTGTTGGAGTAGGCGAGCACGACGCCGAGCATGGTGACGATGCCGCCCGGGATCGTCGCCACTGCGCCGAGCCTGATGAAGCCGATGACCATCAGGGTCAGGCCCGGGATGATGATGAAGAGCGGCCACCCGCTCTCGCTGAGGTCGACCCCCGACAGGACTACGAGCAGCGCGAAGATGCCGATCACGATCAGGACGATGCCGATCGCCGTGCTCGAGCCGCCCCTCGCGGGGCGCGCCTGCATCGACGGGGTGCTGACGTAGGCCGGGGGCGTGCCGACGGGCTCCGCCGTCACCGCGATCGGACTTGCCTCTGTCGGATTCGGCGTCGTGTCGGCCTCGATCGGCTCCGGCTCCTCAGCGGGTTCGGGCGTCGCACTGGCCTCGGCCGGCTCGACCGGCGTTTCCTGCGGCTCGGGCTCGGTCTCCGCCGGCTCCTCGCTCTTCTTGCCGGCGAAGATGTCCGGGCTGCCCGCGAGCAGGTCAGGCGTGACGTGAACCATGTCGTCCTTGACGCTCGAGTCGTCGGCGGACTCGTCCGGTTCGGGCCTGGAGGTGCGCTTCCGCTTGCTCATCGCGGAAAGCTTAACCGTCGACCCTGAGCCCGAAGGCGGGGTTGACCGGACCGTGTCCGTGCCCGAGCTCGAGCGAATTCCTGATCGCCTCGGTGATGAACGCCTTGGCCTCGCGCACTGCGTCGAAGGGTGAGGCCCCGCGCGCGAGGCCGGCCGTGATCGCGGCCGAGAAGGTGCAGCCGCTGCCGTGGGTGTTCGCGGTGGCGATGCGCTCCCCCTCGAGCTCGACCATGCGCGTGCCGTCGAAGAACACGTCGGTCGCGTCGCTATCCGCGTGCCCGCCCTTGACGACGGCGGCTCTCGCGCCCAGGCCAACCAGGTCGCGGGCGGCCTGGCGCCGGTCGTTCAGCGACTCCACGCGCCGGCCGAGAAGGACCGCGGCCTCGGGAAGGTTGGGCGTGATGACCGCGGCCAGGGGAACCAGCTGCTTGCGCAGCACCACGACCGCGTCGTCGCGCAAAAGCCTGGCGCCGCCCTTGGCCACCATCACCGGGTCGACCACCAGGTTGCGGATGCGATGGCTGCGCATCGCCTCGGCCACGGTGGCGATGATCGCCGCGCTCGAAAGCATGCCGGTCTTGGCCGCCTGGACGCCGATGTCCCTGACCACGACGTCGATCTGCTCGCGCACAAGCGACGTGGGCAGCTCGAGGATCTCGGTCACGCCCTGTGTGTTCTGGGCGGTGATGGCGGTGATCGCCGACGTGCCGTGGACACCGAGCACCGCAAATGTCTTGAGGTCCGCCTGGATGCCGGCCCCGCCGCCGGAGTCCGAGCCGGCCACAGTCATCGCCACCGGCAGCTTCACGCTGCGCTGAGCCTCCGGCCGGTCCAGTAGACCACCCCCGCGACCACCACGCTGACCAGCCCTGAGATGTCCGCGCCGTGGAGCCCGCGGATCAGGCCGTCGTTGAAGAAGCTGGCGTGCTGGACCAGGTTGCCGAAGAGGTTCAGATAGTTGACGAACCCGAGGCTCGCGACCGTGCCCGCGAGCCAGGCTACGAGCGCGAGACCCGGGCGGGCCTTGCCCTCGAAGACGAAAAAGCTCAGCAGCACGACCGCCGCCCAGGCCGGCGCCCACAGGTAGGTGAGGATCAGGAAGTCCTCGTAGGCGACGTGGAAGTCGCTCACCACCACGGCGTATGCGGCCAGCGCAGTGCCCAGCAGGCCGCAACCCAGCGCCGTCTGCCAGCGCCGCAACCGGATCCCCATGGCCAGGGTCACCAGCCCCGCCGTGTACACGTCGAGGTAGTTGGCCCAGATCTCGCCGGCGACGATGAAGAGGAGGAAGGGCACCGCGACCCACGTCGGCGCGTGGGCGCTGATCACGGCCAGCACGCCCTGGTTGGCGGCGAGCTGCGCGTCGATGGTCGGAAGCAGCAGGCCGAAGAAACCAAGCAGCGTCATCGGCGCCACCACGCCGGCCACCGGCCACAGCGTCAGCGAGCGCGTGGAGCTCGAGACCGGCAGGTAGCGCGAGTAATCACTGGCGAACGGGTACCAGGAGGCGACGAGCGCGAAGCAGGTCATGAAGCCGAGGACAACAGCGCCGAGGTAGTCGGGGCCGCCGACCGTCGGCCCATAGGTCCAGCGGAACTGGGGCGCGAGGACGAGGAACAGGGCGACCGAGACCGCGGCGAAGGCCACTGCGCCGTAGGTCTCGAGGACCTTGATCGTCTGGTGCCCGTAGACCGCAACAGCAACGCTGATCGCGGCGATGAGGATGACCAGGCCGAAGGTCAGCGCCGGGTTGGAGCCGCCGCCGAAAAGCTGCGCGCCCGCCTGGGCGGCGATCACGCAGTCGACGGCAAACCAGCCGACGGCGAGGAACAGCGTCAGCGCGGCGCCGAGGTAAGACCCGCGCAGGCCGAAGATGCGCCGGGTGAACACGATCTGCGGCTCGCCCGAGCGCGGGCCGGTGTTGCTGAGCAGGCCGAGCACCAGCGCCGCGGCAACCGTGCCCAGGACCGTCGCGAGCAGGCCGTCCCAAACCCCGAGGCCGTAGTAGGTCGTGAGCAGGCTGGCGGTGAACAGGCTCGCGTAGTTGACGAACGCGCCTGCCCAGAGGAAGGCAAGCTCACGCGGCCGGCCGTGGCGCTCGCCGGTGGGGATGGCCTCGATCCCGTGCGTCTCGACCTTGCCGAAGACGTCGGCCTCGGTCGAAGCGGTCACATCTTGCATGGAAAGCTTCCCTCCGCTGGCATTACCCAGTTCAGGTATTTGCGGTCGGCTGAAGAGCCCTCTCAGCCCGCGCCCTCGCGCGAGCTCCCGCCTGACGCGATGTTACGTCTGACGCCAGGGTGCCGGCAGCAGGTGGCCCAGGATGCGGTAGACCTCCGGGTTCAGCGCCAGGCCGACGTGGCTGCCGTGAACCTCGATCGCGTTGACGTCGGGCCGGAGGCACGCCTTCCAGTTCACGACTCCGTCGGAACGCGAGTAGATGGACGTCGTGGGCACGCGAGGCTCCGCCTTGAGGTCGCGCAGGAACCGCATCTCGACCGAGGCGTCGTGGCGGTAGAGCACGGCGTTGTAGAAGTGCGCCGCGTACACGCCGGCCATCGTCAGCGGGTGGACGTCGAACGGGTCGTTCAGCGGCGAGCCGAGCGTGATCACCTGCTCGACCAGGTCCGGCCTGCGGTGCGAGAGGACTTTGGCCAGCACGCCACCGCGACTGTGCCCGACCAGCGAGACGCGCGCGCGGGTCCTGCGATTCATCTCCACGAGCGTGTCCAGCAGCGGCTTGAGCATGACCTCGGAAAACCTGACGTTGAAGGCTAAGCCCGCCAGCTGGGGCCGATAGCCGATGCGCTTCAACCAGTCGTACTGCGTGCGCAGCGTCCAGTCGCCGGCAAGGAAGCCCGGCACCAGGAGCACCGGCCTGCGGTGGCCGGGCGGGATGTCGAGTCCGCGGAACACCGGGTCGCGGATGAGACGGAGGAACTCAAGATAGATGCGGCCCTCGAGCCACATCGGCGGGATCGGATCCCAACGACCGAGGCGGCGAAAACTCGGCCGCTTGCTATGGGGTGGTTCGGAGAGCGTGGCCACTCAATTCCCTCAGGACGCGGCGGCGGCGCTCGGGATTCTAAACGCGCTCCACGACATGAGAGCGTCGATAAACAGGTCGGGCGTCTCCAGCATCGGTACGTGCCCGACGCCCTCGAGCACGCGCAGCTGCCAGTCGGGCCGCCTTCGAATCAGCTCCCGCGCGGCGGAGAGCGGGATCACGCGGTCGAGGCTGCCGTGGATCACGAGCGCCGGCGCTCTGACCGCCGCCACGCGGGACCAGAAGCGCGGGCTTGCCATCCCGATCCCGACCGAACGCGAGGCCTGGACGAGGGCGCGGACGTTCTGCGCGCCGAGGTGCCCGCGTTCGCGCGTCAGCCGGACGTGCGCCTCGACGACGTCAGGGTCCACGCGTGAGGGATCGGCGCAGACGAGCGCGAGCGTCTGCAGGACGAGCTGCTCCGCGCCCAGCGAGCGCAGGCGGCGATCGAGGACGTTCTGCGCCAGGCCGGGCACGGACAGCGCCGCCATCGTGGCCAGCATCATCGGCTGGGGGCGCGTCACGTGCACCCCGGGCACCGCCGGATCGACCAGGACCAACGCATCCACAGCGTCGGGGTGAGAGGCGGCCTCGAGGACGCCGATGTGGCCGCCCATCGAGTTGCCGATCAGCACCACCGGCTCGCCGATCACCTTTTCGATGAAGGCGTGGACCAGGGCCGCGTTCGCGGTCACCGTCGCCGAGCGGCCGAACAGGGGTGTCTGGCCAAAGCCCGCGAGGTCGATCGCGAGCGCGCGGTGAGTGGAGGCGATGGACGGGCCGACCGCCATCCAGTTGATGGCCGCTCCGGCCAGGCCGTGGACCATCAGGACCGGCCGGCCAGAGCCTCCGAAGTCGAGGTAGTGGACCGGGCCGTCGATGTCCGCGACTCTATGCCGCAACGCGTCATGAATCCTACGCCAGGATTCCGCCCGCAAGGCGCGAAAGCACGTCGGCGACGGCGGCGGGCGAGCGGCGGCCGTCGCGGTGGAGGCGGTCGAAGACGGAGAAGGACGTCAGGACGCCGATCACGTCTTCGGCCTCCTTGAGCGAGCAGCCTGGGCGGAGGGAGTCGGCGGCCGCCAGGCCCTCGGCGATGCGGCGCGCGGCGTCGGCGCCCGAATCGGCGGGAGGGAGGCTGCGGAAGAGGGAGGGGTCGGCGGCCCAGGCCGCACATGACCCTTCGATGTATTCGCGCAGGCCCGCCGCCTCGACCGCGAGGCGCGGCCGGAGGGCGTCGAGCAGCACGGTCCGGGAGCCGAAGTGGTTGTAGATGGTGGCCCGCGACACTCCGGCCTGGCGGGCGAGGGTGGCGAACGAGAACCCCATCCCCCGCTCGGCGATGAGCTCGCGGGCGGCCCGGAGGATGGTCGCCGCCGTGCGATCGACGGCGCCCCGGCGCCTTCCCAGGCGGTACGCTCGTGGCATGACAATATTTAAGCAGACTGCCTGTCTAAATAAATAGAAATCACGACGGGGTCGCCGAACCTCCCGCGAGTCGCAGTCGACCTACCATCCCACGCGATGAGGTTGTGGGATCCATTCGCGGTGCGCGAGCTGTCGGCCCTGCTCCGCGACCCCGTCTTCCGGGGGCGGGGCGTGCCGCGCGGCGACGGCCGGCCCGTCCTGCTCATCCCCGGCTTCCTGGCGGGCGACTGGACGATGCGTGTGCTGCACACGTGGCTCGGCCGCCTCGGCTACGCGAGTCACCTGTCGGGCATCGTGCTCAACGTCCAGCATTCGGAGCGGATGCTCGCGGGGCTGCGGCGGCGGGTGGCCGAGATCGCGGAAGCCGCGGAAGCCCGTGTCAGCATGGTCGGCCACAGCCGTGGAGGTCTCCTCGCCAAGGTGCTTTCGCAGCGCAAGCCCGATGAGGTCGAGCAGGTGATCGCGCTGGGCGCGCCGCTCGCGGACTGGACCGACCTGGCCGCGGTGACGCATCACGCGGTCGGCGTCGTGCGCACGGCCAACGAGCTCGCGTTCGGCCGCAGGCTCAACCCCGAAGGCCGCTTCACCTACGACCTCAAGCTGACTCCCGTGGTGCCGACGACGTCCATCTACACGCGCGCCGACGACGTCGTGAACTTTCGGTCCTGCCTTCGTCCGGACATCCCCGCGCTCCCGGTGTGGGGCACGCACAACGGCCTGGTGGTGAACCCCGAGGTCTACCGGCTGCTCGGCCGCCTGCTCGCCCGCCCGCGCCGATGATCGCGATCGCGGTCGGTATGGCCCTGGTGGCGGCCATCTTCCACGGCACGTGGAACGTGCTCGTCAAGGTCAGCGGAGACCCGATCACGACCTTTCGGCGCGCCACGGCGACGGCCGCGGTCGTGGCCACGGTGAGCCTGCTTCCCGCCTGGCTGATCTTCGGCCGCCCGGTGCTGACGCCGGCCGCAACGGCGCTGTGCGTGGTCTCCTCGCTCCTCGAAACCGCGTACCTTTTCCTGCTCTCGACGGCGTACCGGCGGGGGGAGCTGTCCGCGGTCTACCCGATCGCCCGCGGGTCGGCGCCGCTGCTGAGCGTGATGGTGGGCCTGCTCATTCTCGGCGAGCGGTTGACATCGGCCCAGCTGCTGGGCGTGGTGCTCTTGCTCGCCGGCATTCTGGCGGTGACGGTCTCGCAGGCGCGGGGCCGCGCGACGTTGCCCGCGCTGCTCACCGGTGTGGCCATCGCCGCGTACAGCTCCGTCGATCGCATCGGGGTCCGGCTCGCCACGCCCTGGCTCTACGCATGGCTCTTGTTCACGCTGATGGCCATCGAGCTGCCCATCGCCGTCCGCATCGCGTCGGCGTTCGGCATGTATCGAGTGGACGCGGCGGCTCAGCCGCCGACGTGGCGACAGTCGTTCTTGATCGGTGCGTTTTTCTGGGCGGGCTACTTCCTGGTCCTGTGGGCGCTGAGCCTGGCGCCGCTGGCGGTGGTGGCGCCTGTGCGCGAGATCGCCATCGTGGCCGTGGCGGTGTGGGGCGTGTGGCGCCTGCGCGAGCGGGAGCGTGCGGCGATGAAGGTGTTGGGGGCCCTCGCCACCCTGATCGGAGTGGCGCTGCTCGCCGTTTGAAGGCCCGCGGACGCGGTGGTAAGGTAAGCCCGTCCCCGGTTGGCGGGGATGTTCGCCGCGGTCGGAGCTTCTCGAAAGGACCGTGCGCTCGACCGACATGACTTTCGAGAAGGGGGGTTCGTAGATGCCGACAGGGACGATCAAGAAGCTGGTCTCTGACCGCGGGTTCGGCTTCATCGCGGCGGAGGACGGCAAGGAGTACTTCTTCCACCGCACCGGGCTCGACTCCGCCGTGAACTTCGACTCGCTCGCCGGCGGCGAGCGGGTGACGTTCGAAATCGAGCCCAGCCAGAAGGGTCCGCGCGCGAACCGGATCAAGCTCGCGTAACACGATCTCCGAAGGGCCGCGACTGCCGACTGTCGCGGCCTACGAAGAGCTTTGAAGCGCGCGAGCGCCGGCCCTCGCGGGCTTAGCGGGGTGCCGGAGGGCCCAGAGACC
>JBKPCW010000094.1:0-6577 GCA_046727555.1 Candidatus Dormiibacterota bacterium
CTGCTCTCCGCGGTCGAGGTGGACCACGTAGCGGGTCGACATGCCTACGTAGACAACCTCTTCGACCGTCCCCGGCTCGACGACCATGCCCGGGTCCGGCGCCTCGCCCTCCGCCAGCATGCGGATCTTCTCCGGCCGGACGACGAAGCGCACGCCGTCGCGAAGGAGGACGTTGGAGATGCCGATGAAGCCGGCGACGAACTCGGTCGCGGGCCGCTCGTAGACCTCGATCGGGCTTCCGATCTGCTCGATCTGGCCGTTCGACATGACGGCCAGCCGGTCGCTCATGGTCAGGGCCTCCTCCTGGTCGTGGGTCACGTACACGAACGTGATGCCCACCTGCTGCTGGATCTGTTTGAGCTCGATCTGCATCTCCTGGCGGAGCTTCAGGTCGAGGGCGCCGAGCGGCTCGTCGAGCAGGAGCACCTCGGGCTCGTTGACGACGGCGCGGGCGAGCGCGACGCGCTGGCGCTGGCCGCCCGACAGCTGGTTGGGGCGGCGGTGGCCGAGACCCGTAAGGCGGACCATGGCCAGCGCCCGCTGGACCCGTTTCTCGCGTGCCTGCCACGAGACTCCTTTGACCTTCAGCCCGTAGCCGATGTTCTCGGCGACCGACATGTGGGGGAACAGCGCGTAGTCCTGGAAGACGGTGTTCGTGTCGCGCAGGTAAGGCGGCACCGAGGTGACGTCGCGGCCGCCGAGCTCGACCCGCCCGGAGTCGGGCCGCTCGAAGCCGGCGATCAGTCGCAGGAGGGTCGTCTTGCCCGAGCCCGAAGGGCCGAGCAGGGTGAAGAACTCGCCCTCGTCGACGACCAGGTCGATGCCCGCCACGGCGACGACGCTGCCGTAGCTCTTGCGGACGCCCTGGAGCTTGAGTGCGGGTTTCTTCGGTGCCGGGTCGTCAGTCAAGCGAGGCCATGACGTGCTTGATCTGGGTGTACTCCTCCAGCGAGTAGATCGACATGTCCTTGCCGTAGCCGCTCTGCTTGTAGCCGCCGTGAGGCATCTCGTTGACAAGCGGGATGTGGGTGTTGATCCAGACGGTTCCGAACTGCAGCTTGCGGGCCATGCGCAGGGCTCGGCCGACGTCGCGCGTCCACACCGAGGCGGCGAGGCCGTAGTCGACCCCGTTCGCCCACTCCAGCGCCTGCTCCTCGTCGGTGAAGCGCTGCACGGTCACGACCGGGCCGAAGACCTCCCGCTTGACGATCTCCGCGTTGGGCCCGCTGGGCACGACCACCGTCGGCTCGTACCAGGAGCCCGGCTTTTTGATCCGCGCGCCGCCGGTGAGCACCTCGGCCCCTTCCTTGCGGGCGCGGTCGACGAACCCGGCGACGCGCGTCAGCTGCTCCTCGGAGACGAGCGGCCCCATCTCGGTGTCGTCGGCCAGCGGGTCGCCGACCTTCAGGGCCTTGACCGCGGGCACGAGGTCGGCGAGCAGCTTCTCCTCGATCTTCGGACCGGCGATGACGCGCGTCGCGGCGGTGCAGTCCTGCCCCGCGTTGAAGTAGCCGCCGATCTTGATCCACTCCACGACCTTCTCCAGGTCGGCGTCGTCGAAGACGATCACGGGCGCCTTGCCGCCGAGCTCGAGGTGGACGCGCTTGAGCGTTTGCGAAGCCGCTTTGGCGACCTCCTTGCCCGTGGCGACGTCGCCGGTCAGGGAGACCATGCCGACGCCCGGGTGGCGGACGATGCCGGCACCGACCGGCTCGCCGTCGCCGGTGATGACGTTGAGCACGCCTTTGGGGAAGACGTCGGCGGCCAGCTCGGCGAGCTTCAGCGCGGTGAGCGGCGTCCACTCGCTCGGCTTGAGCACCACGGTATTGCCGGCGGCCAGCGCCGGCCCGATCTTCCAGGCGGCCATCATGAGCGGGTAGTTCCAGGGCGCGATCGAGCCCACGACGCCGATCGGCTCGCGGCGCAGCATGCTCGTGAACCCCTGCATGTACTCGCCCGTGGCGCGCCCTTCGAGTGTCCGCGCCGCGCCGGCGAAGAAGCGGAACGTGTCGACGATGGGCGGGATCTCTTCCGACTTGGTAGTGCCCAGCGGCTTGCCGACGTTCTCGGACTCGATCTGGGCGAGCTCGTCGCCGTTGGCCTCGATCGCGTCGGCCAGCTTCAGCAGCGCCTCGCTGCGCATGCGCGGCGTGCTGTCGGACCAGCCCTCGTCGAACGCCTTGCGCGCCGCCGCGACCGCCCTGTCCACGTCTTCCGCCGTGCCCTTGGGCACGTGGGCGATCACCTTGCCGGTGGCGGGGTTGATGATCTCCTGGGCGTCGCCGCCCTGCCCGGGCGTCCAGCCGCCGCCGATGAACATCTCGTGCTTGCGAAGCGTCGTGCTCATTCGCCCCTCCTGGTTTCGCGCTAGGCGCCGAGAGAGGCGCCGAGTATGTCCAGTCCTTCTTCCAGCTGCTCGTCCGGGATGGTGAGCGGCATCAGTGTGCGGATCACGTTGTGATGGACGCCGCAGCGGAGCAGGATCAACCCTCTCTCCCGCGCGGTGGCGAGAATTTTCGCGGTCTCCTTGTCCGCCGGCTCCTTCGTCTTGGGGTCGCGGACGAGCTCCATGCCCATCATCGCGCCGAGCCCGCGCACGTCGCCGATCGTCTCGCTCTCCGCTGCCCACGTGCGCATGCGCTCTTCGACGATCGAGCCGATGCGCGCCGCGCGCGCGGGCAGCTTCTCGTCACGCATCACGTCCATCACGGCCACGGCGGCCGCGCAGGCGACGGGATTGCCGCCAAAGGTTCCGCCCAGGCCGCCAGGGTCGGGGGCATCCATGACCTCGGCGCGGCCTACGACCCCGCTGAGCGGGAAGCCCGCGGCCAGGCTCTTGGCGACGGTCATCAGGTCAGGCTCCACCCGCGAGTGCTCGACCGCGAAGAACTTGCCCGTGCGCCCGAAGCCGGTCTGGATCTCGTCCGCGACCAGCAGGATGCCGTGGCGGTCGCACAGCGCGCGCAGGCCGCGCATGAAGTCCAGCGGCGCCGGGACGAAGCCGCCTTCGCCGAGCTGCGGCTCGATGACGATCGCCGCGACGCGACTGGGCGCGACCCCGGACTCGAGAAGGTTCTCCAGGTCGGCCATCGCGGCCTCAGCGGTCCAGCCTCGGTACGCATAGGGGAACGGCGTCTGGTAGACCTCGGCCGCGTACGGGCCGAAATTCTGCTTGTAGGGCTGGACGGACCCGGTGAGGCTGAGGGCGAGCAGCGTGCGGCCGTGGAAAGCGCCGCGGAAGCTGATGATCGCCTCCCGACCGGTCGCCGCGCGCGCGATCTTGACCGCGTTCTCGATCGCCTCCGCGCCGGTGGAGAAGAAGACCGCCTTCTTTTCGCCTTTGATCGGGGTGACCTCGCACAGGCGCTCGGCCAGGCGAAGGTAGGACTCGTACTGCACCACCTGGAAGCTCGTGTGGGTGGCGTTCTCGAGCTGCGCGCGGACCGCCGCCATGACGTGGGGGTGGGCGTGGCCGACGTTCATCACGCCGATGCCGCCCGCGAAGTCGATGTAGCGCTTGCCGGTGGTGTCCCAGAGCTCCGAGCCTTTCGCCCGGTCGGCGGCGATGGGGTGGGAGCTGGTGAGGCCTCTGGGGACGTACTTCGCGCGCAGCTCGGCGAGATCGGTCTCGGTGGTCCGGGTGGCGGTCATCGGGCCATCTTAGGGCTTCGATCCGGGCCGGGTGGACGCGGTTTCGGAGGCTGTCGAGCGGCTCTGGCCGAGGCGCAGCGCGCTGATCGAAGAGCTCGGCGGCGGGATCACCAACCGCAATTACAAGGTCACCGTCGGGGACGAGGTCTTCGTCCTGCGGATGGGCGGGGCGAAGACCTCGCTGCTGGGCATCGACCGCGCGGTCGAGCACGCCGCCGGCAGGCGGGCGTTCGAGGTCGGCGTCGGGCCGCAGGTGGTGCGGTTCGTGCCCGAGGAGGGATGGCTCGTCGCACGCTTCATCGCCGGGCGGCCGATCCCGCTCGAGGAGATGCGCAGTCCCGAGACGCTGGGCCGTGTCGCCCGGGCCCTGCGCCGGTTCCATGCCGCGAACGCGATCCCCGGCCGCTTCGACCCGTGGGCGGTGGTCGACTCGTACCGCTCCCTGGCGGTCGAGCATGGCGTCCACATCCCTTCCGAATTCGAATCGGCGCGTGAGTTCGCGGAGAGGATCCGCGCCCGCCTCGGGCCGCGAGAGCTCGTGCCGTGCCACAACGACCTCCTGAACGGGAACTTTCTCGATGACGGCGAGGTCCGGATCGTGGACTGGGAGTACGCCGGGATGGGCGACCGGTTCTTCGACCTGGCGAACTTCTCCGTGAACCACGAGTTCTCGGTCGAGGACGATCGGGCACTGCTGGTGGCGTACTTCGGCGCCGCGCGCGACGATGACCTCGGCGCGCTGCGGCTGATGCGGTTCATGTCGGACTTTCGCGAGGCGATGTGGGGCGTGCTGCAGTCCGGCATCTCCGACCTGGACTTCGACTTCCGTGACTACGCCGCGCGGCATTTCGCCCGCCTGGAGGCCACCTCGGCAGTGATCGGCCCAGCCTATGGATTGGATCAGAAGAATTGATCCCTCCTATCGCCAAAAGTGGCCTACGTTGTCGTTACTACATTGACGATGGACGGCGAAGCGATCCTCTACGGCTCGGACGAGTGCAGCGAATCGCAGGCGATGGCCGCGCTGCTGCACGACCTGGGAGTGCGGTTTCATTTCCGTGCCGTGAACCGGGACTCGGCGGCGCAGCGGGAGTGGGAGGAGCTGGACGGCGAGCGCGTGCCGATGCTTCGCATGGGCAAGGACACGATCGTCCGCGGTCTCGACCGGATCAGGGTCCAGCAGCTGTTCGGCTGGGTGGGCAGCTAAACCGCGAGGTCTAGTACTCGACCCGGTACCTGACGTGCGTGACGGCCGGCGATGCCACGACCGTCACCGGTGTCAACTTGGGGTCGCCGACGTCCTCCAGCAGCCGCTCGCCCCTGCCGAGGACTACGGGCACGATGTGCAGGTAGAGCTCGTCGAGCGTCTTCGCGCGCAGAAACTGCTGCACGGTGTGCGCGCCTCCCGCGATCTGCACGTCCTTTTCACCGGCGGCCTCGCGGGCCTGTCGTAGCGCCGAGTCGGGACCGTCGGTCACGAAGAAGAAGGTAGTTCCGCCCTGCATGGGCACCGGCTTGCGCGGATGGTGCGTGAGGACGAAGACCGGCCGGTGATACGGCGGATCGTCGCCCCACCAGCCCTTCCAGGTCTCGTCCCATTCCCCGCGACCCGCGCTGAACATGTTCCGGCCCATGACGTAGGCGCCCACATCGGTGCTGGACGAGAGCTCCTCCACGACCGCGGAATCAGGCGTCTCGGGACCCTCGGGGAGCCCTTGCCTCCGCGCCCAGGCGGCGGTCGCGAACATCCACTCGTGGAGCCGCAAGCCTCCGACGCCGATCGGATTCTCCAGGCTCTGGTCTGGTCCGGCCGTGAAGCCGTCGAGCGAGATCGACTGGTGGCACTTGACGATTCCCACCTCAGGATCGGGCGAGCCGTCGCAGCTCGGCCGCCACGGTGTCCAGCGGGGCCACGCTTCGCTCGGCCCGGCAGAGGATGAGAGCGCCTTCCATCGCCGCGAGCGACGCCACAGCCAGAGACCTCGCGCGGGCCGCGGTCAGCCCGGTCCCGTGAAGCTGCTCGGATAAGAGGTCGGCCCAGGACTGGAACGCGAGCCGCACCGTCTCCATCAGGCGCGTGGCCTCAGGCACCGTGTCGACGGCCACCCCCGCCACAACGCAGCCCGCCGCGCCGCCTGACGCGATTACGACCTGGCGCCACATGTCGACGAAGCAGTCGATTACGCCTCGGGGCGTCCTTGCGGCGCACTCGCGCTGCCGTGCGAGCACCCGCTCCGTGGTCCAGCTGATGGCGTCTTCCGCAAGCTGGTCCTTGCCCTGCGGGAAGTGGTGATAGATGGAACCGCGGGGGGCGCCGCTGTCCGCGAGGACCTCGGAAAACGAGGTCGCATTCACGCCCCGGGAGCGGATCAGGGAGGCGGCGCTCCTGACCATCTTGGTGCGACTCTGGTTGCTCACTTGACTATGACGCCTGGCATAGCGTAATGTGCCGGCAATACTATGATGCTCGTCATAGTCTAAGAATTGGGAGAAAGAACCCATGCCGATGATCGACGTCTACGCGACCGCTGGCACGTTCAAAGACCGCAAGACCCTGGCTCGTGATCTCGCCGCGGCCGTGATGCGGTGGGAGGGTGTGCCGGAGATCGCGCTGTTCAAGGACAACACCGCCGCCTTCGTGCACGAACTTCCCGCCGACTCGATCTCAAATGTGTCCGGCGACACCAACTACGTGCGCGTCGAGGTGCTGACTCCGGTCGGCACGCTCGATCGCGACAAGCAGATCGGAGTCGTGAGGGAGCTCACCGACATCGTGGCGGCGGCCGCGGGCGACCCGAGCCTGACCGCGAGGACCTGGGTGCTGCTGGTCGAGTCACCACAGGGCGGCTGGGGCGTGGCCGGGCAGGCGAACACCAGCGCGGACATCGCGGCGGCGGCCAGGAAAGCGCTCGGCCGATAACCCGCG
>JBKPCW010000095.1:0-14803 GCA_046727555.1 Candidatus Dormiibacterota bacterium
CGCCGCGGAAGACCAGGTGCCGGCCCTCGTCTCGGATGCCCGCCGCCTCCAGAACGTGCAGCAACGACACGCCGCGCCACCGCGCGGTGCTCACCGCGCCGAGGGCCCAGGGCTCGCCCTCGATGGCAGGCCGGAATAGCGCCCGCCCGTTGCCTGCGCATTCGAGGGTGACGGCCGGCTCGACCGCCGGCATCCGCCGGAGCTCGTCGAGGGAGAGGCTCAATTCGTTCGTCACGAGTCCTCGGACGCGAAGCCGCCACCGGTCGGGTTCGATGGTCGGGGTGGGGAAGTGACTGCGGATGTAGAAGCGGTCGTTGGGCGTCACGCCTCGCTCGTCGAGGCGTCCAAGCCGCACCTCGCAGTTGAGAGGGTCGTCGCGGCGGACGACCACGTCGCGAGAAAGCCTCGTCAGGAGTCGGCTTCAGCCTCCGTCGCCCCGCTCGGCGTGGCCGGCGGCGTCTCCTCGGCGGCCGGCGCCGCCGGCGCCGCGCGTTCGGGGAGCAGCTTCTTGCGCTCGGGGTAGGCCGCCACCAGGAGCAGGGTGAACGCCAGGCCGAAGATGACCGGCCCCAGGTGGAAGCCCTTGCCGTGGAGCGCCGAGACAATCTCGAAGACGAGCACGATCAGGCCGTAAAGGATCCCGGCCCGCACCCACGCGACCGACCCGGACGGGTTGATCGCGGCGATGATCAGGCCGATGCCGAGGACCGCGGCGGCGGCCGAGCCGTTGGTGCCGACCTGCTCGTCGATGGCCTTGAACGACGCCACCAGCACGGTCCCGACGGCGCCGCCCAGCAGGCCGATGCCCATGAGCAGCAAGCCGATCCGCAGGATGAGCGGTCTCATCGACGGGGAATGTATACGGCCGGCGCCGCCTTGGTGTCGGATTAGACTCGGATGAGTGTCGATCCCGAACGAGGTTCCGATCACACCCGAGGGCCTGGAGGCGGTGCGCCGCGAGCACGACGAGCTGACCAGCAACCGCCGCCCGGCCATCGTGGCCAAGATCAAGGCCGCCCGCGAGCTCGGCGACCTCTCCGAGAACTTCGAGTATCACGCCGCCAAGAACGAGCAGGGGATGATGGAGGCCCGCATCCGCGAGCTCGAGGCGATCATCAAGAACCACGTCATCATCGAGACGCGCACCGAGCGGGGCTTCGTCGGGATGGGCAGCACCGTCCGCTTCGTGGAGGACGGCGAGGACGCCGAGGAGACCTACCGCATCGTCGGCCCGGCCGAGGCCAATCCCAAGGAAGGACGGGTGAGCTTCGAGTCCGCCGTCGGCAAGGCTTTGATGGGGCGCAAGGTGGGCGACGAGATCCAGATCAAGACGCCCGGTGGCGGATACACCGTGCGCATCACCGCCATTGATTGAGTCGCGCGCGAAAGCCGAGGCGCTGGCCGGGCTCCGGCGCTGGATGGCGGCGCGCCACCTCCACGCCGCCTACATCACCAACCCGGTCTCGATCGCGTACCTGACCGGACTTCACGCCAACCCGCACGAGCGGCTGATGGCGCTTGCCGTCCGTGCCGAGGACGCGGTGCTCATCGTGCCGGCGCTCGAGCAGGAGAAGGCCTCGAAGCAGACCGCCGATGTGGCGGTGTTGGCCTGGCGCGACGGAGAAGACCCCTACGTCCTCGTGGAACGGGCGCTGGGAGCGGCGCCTGAGATCGCGGTCGAGAAGGACCACATCACGCTGCGCGCCGCCGAGACCATCACGTCGCGGGCCGGCGCGAGCGAGCTGCTCGACATCGGCGGAGAGATCCGGCGTCTCCGGCTGGTCAAGACGCGCGACGAGGTCGAGAGGCTGGCGCGCGCGGCGGCCATCACCGACGCCGCCACGGAGGACATCCTGTCCCGGCTGCGTGCCGGCCAGACGGAGGTGGACGTCGCCCTCATCATCGGCTCCGCCATCGCCGAGCGGGGCGGCGTGCCATCTTTTCCTTCTCTGGTGCAGTCGGGCCCCAACTCGGCCCTGCCGCACCTCGAGCCGTCCACACGCAAGCTCGCCGGCGGTGAGCTCGTGCTGCTCGACTTCGGCGCCGAGGTCGACGGCTACAAGGCGGACACGACGCGCATGGCCGTGATCGGCGAAGCGAGCGCGAAGCAGCGCGAGATCCACCGCGTCGTCCTCGAGGCGCATGACGCCGCGATCGCAGCGGTGCGGCCCGGCGCGACCACCGGCGACGTCGACGTGGCGGCGCGTCGCGTCATCGAAGCGGCCGGCTACGGTCCCAACTTCTTCCACCGCGTGGGCCACGGTCTTGGCCTCGAGGGCCACGAGGACCCGAGCCTCGACCCCGGCTCGAAGACCGTCCTCGAGCCCGGCATGGTTTTCACCATCGAGCCGGGGATCTACATCCCCGGCTACGGCGGCGTGAGGATCGAGGACGACATCGTGGTCGAGGAAGGCGGGTGCCGCGTACTGACGCAGGCGGATCGGTCCCTCAGGGTCATCTGATGCTCGCGCCCGGCATGCGGCGGACCGCTCAGCGTGAGGCGGTCTACCAGGCGATCGTGCGTCTCGGCGGCCACTGCACCGCGGAGGAGATCACCGACGAGCTGCACAGGGCGCGGCCTGGGTTTCCACGCAGCACCGTCTACCGAGCGCTGGAGGCGCTGACGGCCTCGGGCTCGGTCTACGCGGCCCACCTCGGCGACGGGCCGACGCACTACGAGCTCGCCAGCGGCGACCACCACCACGCGGTCTGCCAGATCTGCGGCGGCGTCATGCACGTGCAGGAGCAGCTGGTGCGCGAGCTCGAGCGGCACCTCGAGCAAGGCCATGGGTTCAAGCCCGTGCGCACCGAGGTACTGGTGGTCGGGGTCTGCGACGATTGCTCGCGCAACCCGGCTCCCCATCCCTCGCGCCGCCGGGTCATCGACCCCCACCACCGACACTAAGGAGCGCCCATGGAGCCAAAGATCGTCGGCACGACCTTGCCGGTCCTCGAGCTGAACATGCAGCCGAACGAGACGGTCTTCGCCGAGGCCGGCCAGCTGTCGTGGCTGTCGATGGCGATGCAGATGAAGACCGGCCTGTCCGTCGGCGGTCAGCAGGGCGGCCTGTTCGGCGCCCTCGGCCGCGCGCTCGGTGGCGGGACGTTGTTCATGACCGAGTACACGGCTGTCGGCGGTCCTGGGCTCATCGCCTTCTCGTCCAAGCTGCCGGGCCAGATCCTGCCCCTCGACCTGGTGCCCGGGCAGGGCTACATGGTCCACCGCCACGGCTTCATGTGCGCCACACCGGGCGTGCAGTTCTCGATCGGGTTCCAGCAGCGCCTGGGCGCGGGCGTGTTTGGCGGCACGGGCTTCACGATGCAGCGGCTGACCGGACAGGGCCATGCCTGGGTCGAGCTGCACGGCGAGGTCGTGATCTACGATCTCCAGCCCGGCAACACACTGCGAGTCCACCCGGGCCAGGTCGGGATGTTCCAGGAAGGCGTGCAGTTCAACATCGTCACCGTGCCCGGGATCCAGAACATGTTCTTCGGCGGCTCCGGCCTGTTCCTGGCGGCTTTGACGGGCCCAGGTCGGGTGTGGCTGCAGTCGATGGCGATCCAGCACCTCGCGCACGCGATCCAGGAGTACCTGCCGAAGCCGGCGGGCTAGTTCATAAGGAGGCGGTAGCGATGCCGAAGTATCTCGTCACCGGTTCGTACACGGCCGAAGGTCTCAAGGGCTTGCTCAAGGAGGGCGGCAGCGGGCGGCGCAAGGCGGTCGAGTCGGCGGTCAAGGCGATGGGAGGCCACCTCGAGGCCTACTACTTCGCTTTCGGCGACAACGACGTCGTCACCATCGTCGACGTGCCGGACCATGTGACCGCGGCTGCGCTGGCCATCGGCATCTCGTCCACCGGGACGGTCGGCACGAAGACGACGGTCCTGCTCACGCCCGAGGAGATCGACCAGGCGACGAAGAAGACCGTCTCGTTCCGCGCCGCCGGCCAGTAGCTCTTCATGCCCGACCGCTGGCTGACCTTCGACTGCTTCGGCACACTGATCGACTGGCGGCACGGCATCCGGACCACCGGCGAGCTTCTCTTCCCCGGACGCGGCGAGGCCTTCCTCGACGCCTACATCACGCTCGAGGCCGAGGTCGAGGCCGAGGGCTCGTTCAAGCGGTACCGCGCGGTCCTGACCGAGACCGCGCGCCGCGCGGCCAGGCAGCTCGACGTCGACCTGAAGCCTGACGACGCGACCGCGCTGGTGTCGACCATTCCGCATTGGCCGCCGTTCGCCGACGTCGGCCCCGCGCTGGCGGAGCTGCGTCGCGACGGCTGGAAGCTCGCCCTGCTGACGAACTGCGACCGCGACATCATCGCGCTGACGCAGCGCCGTCTCCCTGCGTCGTTCGACGCGGTGGTGACGGCGGAAGACGTGTCGGCGTACAAGCCCGACCCGGCCCACTTCCGGCTGTTCCAGTCGACCTTCGGCTCGTCGGCGGACGCGTGGATCCACGTCGCGCAGAGCTACTTCCACGACATCCGCCCGACCCACGAGCTCGGCATCAAGCGGATCTGGGTGAACCGCCAGGGCGAGAAGGACGACCCGTCGCTGGCGGACGCGGTGATCCGGGGGCTGGCCGAGCTGCCGGCGGCGGTCAAGAGCCTCCAATAGTCGCGGCGGCGTGAGGGAAGGACGCGAGCGCCGGCAGTCGCGGCCTTCGGGAAGCATGGAAGCCCGCGAGCGCCGGCAGTCGCGGCCAACGCCGACCGCGCTGGCCCCGCTTGACAAGTTGACCGGCAGCCATATAATCCCGGTCTTGTAAGCGCTTACCGGTAAGCGCTTACCGCAAGCGCAGGCCATCCGTCGGTGGGAGCAGGCAGTTTCCATGCCCGACTCGAAAAGGCCCAAAGGACCGCTGACGATCTACGACGTCGCGAGCCGTGCCGGCGTCTCCATCGCCTCCGTCTCGCGGGTCCTCAACGGCCAGGGCAGCCCCCGCGCCGCCACCAGGGAGCGCGTGCTGCGGGCGGTCGGCGAGCTCGGCTTCGTGCCGGACGGCGCGGCCCGCGCGCTCTCCAACGGGCTGAAGGAGGTCGTCGGCGTGGTGTTTCGGCGCGGCGACGAGACGCCCTTTCCGCACGAGGACGAGAGCTTCCTCTTCATCGACGTCATCTACCGCGGCATCGACCTCGCTGCGAGACGGCGTGGCTTCGACGTCCTGATGGGCTCGGTCGGCTTCAACGACGGCAACGTCGCGACACGCGTGGCGGCGGTCGCGGGCAAGGCCGACGGCCTGATCCTGCACGACCGCATGATCTCGCCGGCCGGGATCGTGCGCCTGGCGTCGATGGTGCCGGTCGTCACTTTGGCCGGCACGCCGACGCGCGGCGCGATGAACGTGCGGTGCGACAACGAGTCGGGCATGCGAGAGCTCGTGCGCCACCTCGTCGTCCACCACGGGCACAAGACCATCGGCTATCTGTCGGGCCGCGTCGACAGCCCGGACAACCACGCCCGGGCGAAAGCAATCGAAACCGAGGCCGCCGCGCATGGAGCGCGGGTCGAGCCGGGCGATTGGCAGGGCGACTACAGCGCCGCCGGCGGAGCGAAGGTGATCGACGCCCTTCTCGACGCCGGCAAGAAGTTGCCGCGCGCGATCCTCTGCGCTAACGACCAGACCGCGCTGGGCGCGATGTTCGCGCTGGCCCGCCACGGCTTGCGCGTGCCGCAGGACGTGGCCGTGACAGGTTTCGACGACGTACCGGTCGCGCGACACCTCCATCCGCCGCTGACCACCGTCCGGCAGCCGATGCAGGACCTGGGCGCGACGGCGTTCGACGTCCTCTACGCCAAGATCAGCACCGGCAAGTCCGAAGCCGACGTGGTCCTGCCGGTGCAGCTGATCATCCGCGAGAGCTGCGGCTGCACCGCGGGCAAGGACCACCGCTAGTGGGCATGCTTGTCCGCCGCCTCGGCGTCTATCTGCTCGCGGCCTGGGTCGCCATCACCGTGAGCTTCCTTCTGCCGCGCGTGGTCCCAGGCAACCCGGTCGCGGTCGCGGTGGCTCGCGCGTCCGCCTCGGGCGATTGCAACGAAAAGTGCGTGGCCGCCGTCGCGTCTCAGCTTGGCTACAACGTCCACACGAGCATGTGGGACCAGTACGTGCAGTACCTCGGCGCCCTCGCTCACGGCGACCTCGGCCACTCGTGGTCGGAGAACGCCCCGGTGGGCAGCCTGATCCTCTCCTACCTGCCGTGGACAGTCGTCGTTCTCAGCATCGCGACCACGCTGGCCTTTCTCGGCGGCAGCGTGGTCGGGACCCTGATCGCGTGGCGGCGCGGCTCGTGGACGGACTGGCTGATCCCGTTCGCGACCTTCTTTCAGGCGCTGCCGTATTTCTTCCTCGGCATCGTCCTGGTCCTGATCTTCGGCCAGACCGGGACGCTTCTGAAATGGTTCCCCAGCCTCTTCGGCTGGGACATCTACACCACGAGCCCCGGTTTCAACCTCCCGTACGTCCAGAGCGTCCTGAGCCACGCGATCTTGCCCGTCACGACGGTGATCCTCGCCTCGATGGCCGGATTCATCCTGTCGATTCGCAACCAGGTGATCACCACCATGGACGAGGACTTCGTCATCGTGGCGCAGGCCAAGGGCCTGCCGGATCGAACGGTGATCTGGTACGCCGTTCGCAACGCCCTCCTTCCGGTGGTGGCGAACTTCACGATCGCCATCAGCCTGGTCGTCGGCGGCCAGATCCTCGTCGAGATCGTCTTCAACTACCCGGGCATCGGCTTCCACCTCTACGACGCCCTCGGCAAGCTCGATTACCCGCTGGTGCAGGGCGTGTTCGTGGTCCTCACCCTGGTCGTCCTGGCGGCCAACCTCCTCGCCGACGCCATCTACGTCGCGATCGATCCTCGGGCGAGGCAGGCGGCATGACGATCGACAGCACGACCATCACCCAAACCACCGCGCCGCTTCGCCGGGCGCGTGTCCTGCGGCTGCCGCGCTCGCCGAAAGTCATCGTCGGGCTCGTGATCCTCGGCGTGTTCAGCGTCGTCGCGCTCCTGGGCCGCTTCTTCGAGCCTTACTCGCCGAACGCGACCGACACGCAGAACTGGGTACAGCACGTGCTGGTGCCCGGCACCGGCGGCGACACCGGTTTCCCGGCCAACTACTACCCGCTGCCTCTGCCGCCGTCCGCCGCCCACTGGCTGGGCACGACCGTGTTCGCGCAGGACGCGTGGTCCCAGCTGCTGGCCTCGACGCAGGCGACGATGTTGGTCGGCCTCGTCGCGGCGGTGATCGCGACGGTGCTGTCGATCATCTTCGGCGTCACCGCGGGCTACGTCGGCGGGACGACCGACGAGGGCCTGTCCCTGATCGCCAATGTGTCGCTGGCGATTCCCGGCCTTCCTCTTCTCATCGTGCTCGCCGACTACGTGCCCTCCGCCGGATCCAGCCTCATCGTCGTCGCCGGAATCATCGCCGTGACGACATGGGCCTACACCGCGCGCACACTCCGCGCGCAGACACTGTCTCTGCGCAACCGCGACTTCATCGAAGCCTCGCGCGTCTCCGGCGAGGGCCGCCTGCGGATCATCGCCGTCGAGATCCTGCCCAACCTCATCCCGATCGTCGCCGCGTCGTTTCTCTTCACCACGCTCTCGGCGATCTACGCCTACGTCGCCATCTCCTTCCTCGGCCTGGCGGGCTCCCCGACCGGGTCGCCGCCGGGCCTGTGGAACTGGGGCGAGATGCTCCGCGAGGGCTTCGCCAACAACGCTGTGCGCGGCGGCTGGTGGTGGTGGTGGGCGCCGCCCGGGATCTGCGTCGCGCTCCTCGGCACGGGCCTGGCCCTGGTGAACTTCGGCATCGACGAGTTCATCAACCCCAGGCTGCGCACATCGGGACTGTCGGCCCGCGCGGCGCGCAAAGCCGGAGCCCACGTCAGCACGACCCTGGGCCTCACGCCCGTGATTCGCCGGGCGGACGCACCGGCCGCAACCCAGCCCAGCGTGCCCGACGCCGTGCTCGAGATCCGAGGACTGTCGGTCGACTACGGCTACGGCGACGAGGCGGTCCACGCGGTTTCCGACTGCGACCTGGTGCTGCGGCGCGGCCGGGTGCTCGGCCTGGCCGGGGAGAGCGGCAGCGGCAAGACGACCCTCGCGCTCGCGGCCGTTCGCCTGCTCCGCGCACCCGCCGTCATCACCAGGGGCCAGGTGCTCTTCCACTCCAAGCCCTTCACCGGCGGCCCGCAAAAGACGATCGATCTTCTCGCCGCGGACCCGCATCAGATGCGTGAGGTGCGCTGGTCCGAGATCGCCGTCGTGCTGCAGAGCTCGCTCAATGCGCTGAATCCGGTGATCACGATCGGTGCCCAGTTCGACGACATGCTGCGGGCGCACCGGTCCCAGATGAGCCGCGACGAGCGGCATGATCGCGCCGCGGAGCTGCTCGAGATGGTCGGCATGAACGGTGACCGCCTCCGCAGCTACCCACACGAGCTGTCGGGCGGCATGCGGCAGCGCTCGATGATCGCGATGGCCCTTGCGCTCGAGCCGCAGGTGATGATCCTCGACGAGCCGACGACCGCGCTCGACGTCGTCACGCAGCGAGAGATCCTCGAAGAGCTGACCTCGCTGCGCGACCGGCTGGGGTTCGCCGCGCTCTTCATCACGCATGACCTGTCGCTACTGGTGGAGGTGGCCGACGACATCGCCGTGATGTACGCCGGGCGGTTGATGGAACGGGCGCCGGCGGAGTCCCTTTTCCGCGCTCCACGCCTTCCCTACACGCACGGACTGCTGCACTGCTTCCCGCCCATGCACGGCAAGCGCGTCTCGATGGAGGGGATTCCTGGCTCACCTCCCGACCTGCGCGCCCTCCCCTCGGGATGCGCCTTCCACCCTCGATGCAAGTGGGCCTTCGATCGCTGCAGCCGGGACGTGCCGGTGCTCGGGCCGGTTCCAGGGCCGAACCGCCAGGCGGCATGCTGGCTTCACCACGACGGCGTCGCGGTGCCGCCGGAGCTGTCCGTGCCGGACCCTGCCGACCAGATCAAGAGCCGGCTCACGCAGGTGAAGCTGCAGTGACCGCCTCCGCACCGGTGCTCGAGGGCCGCAACCTGACCAAGACCTTCTGGGTCAAGCAAGGCCGCGGGCTCTTCGCTCGCAAAGCGCCCGTGCACGCGGTCGACAACGTCTCGGTCAGCCTGGAGGCGCGCAAGGTGACCGCGTTCGTCGGGGAGAGCGGCGCCGGCAAGACCACGGTGGCGCGGATCCTGGCCGCGATCATCAAGCCCGACCGGGGCACCGTCCTGCTCGACGGCAAGCCCGTACCAGCCGGACGGCCGCGCTCCTACGCGCGACAGGTCCAGATGGTGTTCCAGGACCCGTTCGCGTCGCTCAACCCGGTGCACCGCGTCCGCCACAACCTGACCCGGCCGCTGCAGATCCACCACCTCGGCGGACCTGACTCCGAGGCGGTGGTCGAATCTCTCCTGGCGCGCGTCGCCCTGAGGCCGCCGGCTCAGTTCGCCGACAGGTTCCCGCACGAGCTGTCGGGCGGCCAGAGGCAGAGGGTGGCGATCGCCCGCGCGCTGGCGGTCAGGCCGCGAGTCTTGATCGCCGACGAGCCGGTCTCGATGCTGGACGTCTCCATCCGGCTCGGGGTGCTCAACCTGATCGCCGACCTCCGCAGGGAGGAAAAGCTGGCCGTCCTCTACATCACGCACGACATCGCGTCGGCGCGCTACCTGGCGGACACGATCGTCGTGATGTATGCGGGTCAGCTGGTCGAGGTGGCGCCGAGCGAGGAGCTGACCGACCACCCGGCACACCCGTATACGCAACTGCTGCTCTCCGCTGCGCCCGATCCCGATCGGGCGCAGCCGCCCCAGCTCGCTGGGCGGGGAGCCCCACCGAGCCTGCTCGCGCCGCCGAGCGGGTGCCGGTTTCATCCGCGCTGCCCCCACGCGATGGAGGTGTGCAGGCTCAAGGCGCCGCCGAGCGTCACGGTCGGCGCGGACCACATCGCGGCGTGCTGGCTGCACGTCGACCCCGCCGAGCGGCAGGCATCCGAAAACGGAACCATCGCGGTCGGAGCACCGGCAACAGAGACACAAAAGAGGTGAGGAAAGGTGAGCTCGTGGTTGGCGTTTCGGTCCCCTCCGTGGTTGGGGGGAGAGAGGGCTGTGGTGCTGTGTATTCCCGTCCACAACACGGAGGTGATTGACCCATGAAGCTTCGATCTCTGGCGGCACTGTTGGGAGTCACCGCGATGGTGCTCACGGCGTGCCAGCAGTCGAACAACCCCGCGGCGTCCGGCGGCAAGCCGCTCATCGCCGAACCGACCACCGGAGTCACTTTCTCGCAGGACTTCAATCCCTACGACTCGAACTCGGTCGCGTCGAGCATGGGCACGCGAAGCATCGTCAACGAGCCGCTGGTCGAGTTCGACGAGCTCGACCCGACCGCGGCCGGCACGCACCCGTGGCTGGCGACGGCCTTCCAGTTTGCCAACGGTGGCAAGGACATCCAGCTCACCATCCGCCAGAACGTGAAGTTCAACGACGGCTCGTCCTTCGGTCCGGCCGACGTGGTCGCCACCTACAACGTGGTCGCGAATCCCAAAGCCAACATCTTCGGCGTCCCGGACCAGGCTTCCCCTCCCACCATCTCCGGCAACACCGTGACGCTTCACTTCACGACGCCACAGTACACGTCGCTGTTCACGATTCTCGGCAAGACCTACGTCCTCAAAGAATCGGTGGCGAAGCAGGTCGCGGCGAACCCGACCATGACGATCGCCAACCCGGTCGGCACGGGCCCGTTCATGCTCGCGAGCTACTCGAGCGCGCTGATCAAGTGGAAGCCCAACCCGAACTACTGGGGCGGCACCCCACCCGAGTCTGAGATCGACACGCCGGCCATCGCGACCAACGCCGCGGCGAGCGACGCGCTCATCAGCGGCCAGCTCGACTGGGCCGGCAACGACATCCCCAACGTCTATCAGAACTACGTCAACCTCAACCCCCTGACGAACCACGCGTGGTTCGCTTCAGGGTCGACCGTGACGCTGTACTTCAACTTGAACCCCGGCAACGGCGGGGCGACAGGCATCAACGAGGCGGCGGTGCGCAAAGCCGTCAGCTATGGCATCGACCGGAACGCCCTGGCTCTCCTCGGCGAGTCCGGCTACGAGCGAGCGGCGAACTCCTCGAGCGCGCTGATCCTGCCCAACCAGAAGGCGTTCCTTCCCACCGACGGCGGCATGGCCAACGACCTTTCCACCACCGGCAACGTACCGGACGGGGCCGCGGCGAAGGCGCAGGGCCTGCCGGCCGGCATGGACGTTTACGACATCCTCAAGGGCGCAGGCTGGGCGCCGCCCGCGAGCTCGCGCTACGACAGCAGCACCCAGACCTTCAAGTCCGGCGGCAACTGCGACGGCAGCAACAGCGCCAACTGCTGGACGAAGGGTGGGAGGAACATCAAGTTCTCCGTCTATGACCCGGTTCCGTTCTCCGACTACTGGGAGAACGCCGCCCTCATCTCGCAGGAGCTCCAGCCGCTTGGCATGAACGTGACCACCAAGCCGGCGCAGGGCTACTCCGACTGGAACACGACCCTGACGTCAAACCCCGCGGGGTGGCAGACCATGATCCACTGGGGCAACGGCGGCAGCATCCCTTACATCCAGTACTACGACTGGTTCCAGGGCTCCGCGGCCAAGCAGGTGGGCTACTCCAACCCCGAAGCCACCTCCGCCCTGACCGCGTACGCGGGCACCGACCCCAACGACACCGCGACCCTCTACCCAACCGTGCAGAAGCTCGAGACGATCATGTCCAGGGACGTCCCCTACGCTCCGCTCCTTTACGGCGCGGACTGGAACGTCTACAGCAGCGCGAAGTACACGGGCTGGCCGAACCAGTCGCACCCCTACATGAACCCGTCGCCGAGCGACCCCCAGATGGTTTACATCGTCATGCAGCTGAAGCCGGTCGGCTAACGATTTCGACGCTCCGAAGTCCGGCCGGCACCTCGCCGGCCGGACCCCACCCACCACGCATTCGAGGAGACCGTCGATGAGCAGCGCCGTCAGCGAGTCCAGCCTGGTGGCGCGCCTCACCCTGGCCCAGAAGGTTCGCCTGCTCACCGGCGCGGACGGATGGGTCCTCCACGGTGAGACTTCGATCGGCCTGCGGCCGATGGTCCTTTCCGACGGGCCCGCCGGCGTCCGGGGGCTCCGCTTCGACGCCGCCAACCCGTCGTCATCGCTCCCCTGCCCGGTGGCGCTGGGAGCCACCTGGGACGTGGGCTTGATCGAAGAGCTCGGCACGGCGCTCGGTCGCGAAGCGCGATCCAAAGGCGTCGACGTCGTGCTCGGCCCGACCGTGAACATCATCCGCACGCCGCTGAGCGGCCGGGGTTTCGAGTGCTTCTCCGAAGATCCCGTGCTGTCGTCGCGCATCGCCGTCGCCTACGTGCGCGGCGTCCAGAAGGCAGGCGTCGGCGCCACCGCGAAGCACTTCGTCGCCAACGATTCGGAGACGGAACGCCGCACCTACGACGCGCGCATCAGCGAAGGCGTGCTCCGCGAGCTGTACCTACCGCCGTTCGAGGCATGCGTGGGCGAGGCCGGCGTGCACATGGTCATGGCCGCGTACAACTCGGTCAACGGCGCGACGATGACCGCGAACTCGCCCCTCCTCCACGACCTCCTGAAGGGCGAGTGGGAGTTTCCCGGGGTCGTGGTCTCGGACTGGTCGGCCACCACCTCCACCGTACCCAGCGCCGCCGCCGGCCTCGACCTGGTGATGCCCGGACCTCACGGACCGTGGGGGGAAAGGCTTGTCTCCGCGGTGCTGGCCGGAGACGTCGACGAGGCCGACATCGACGACAAGGTGGCGCGTCTTCTGGCCGTGGCCCGTCGCCTTGGTGCTCTCCGCGATCACGACACCGGCGTCGTCGGCGACGGATCCGCTCACGTCGCGGCGCCGCATGCGGCTCTCATCGATCCCGTCCTCTTGCGACACGTCGCCGCGCGCTCCTTCGTTCTGCTGAAGAACGAGGGCGGTCTGCTGCCGATGCCCGCGGGGCGAGTCGAGCGCATCGCCCTGATCGGCCCCAACGCGGTCGACCCCCAGCTCCAGGGAGGAGGCAGCGTGCGCGTGCTCGGCGTGCGCCGTCCCGGAATCGCCGAGGCGTTGCGCGATGCGATCGACGCGCGCGTGACCGTCCACCAGGGATCGGTGACCAGCACCTCCATCGCCCTGCCCGCGGAAGGCACGCTGCGCGACCCCGTCACCGGGAAGGCAGGCGTGCGGCTCGAGGTGCGGAGCGCTGAGGGAGAGCTCCTGCACGACGCGCCTTACCCGAGCAGCGTCCTGACGTGGTGGGACGGCCTCCCCGACGCGGTGCACCGTCCAGGCGCGGAGGTCATCATTCGCGCCCGCTACCGCGCCGAGGTGGATGGGCCGCATGTCGTCGGTGCGGCCGGCGTGGGTCAGCTCCGGATCGCGATCGGCGACTCGGTCGTGGCTGAGGCGAGCAGCCTGCAGCCGCGCGACGTGGTCGAGGCCCTGTCGCGACCGCCTGAGCTTCGGGTCCCGGTCGAGATGCACGCCGGTGGGGATGTCGACGTCCGGGTCGAGTATCGCCCCGACGCGCGGTTCATCACGATGCGCCTCGGGATCGCGCCGCGCCTGCAGGACGACCGCCTGATCGAGCAGGCTGCGCGCGCCGCGGCGGCCGCGGACGTCGCCGTCGTCGTCGTGGGGTCGGTGGAGGGCACCGAGAGCGAGGGCTATGACCGCGACACCCTGGCGCTGCCGGGCCGGCAGGACGAGCTGGTGAAGCGGGTGGCCGCGGCCAATCCGAACACGGTGGTCGTGGTCAACTCGGGCATGCCCGTCCTCATGCCGTGGGCCGACCAGGTCGCCGCCATCCTCCAGGCATGGTTCCCGGGCCAGGCGTTCGGCGAGGCGCTGGCGGAGGTGCTGTGCGGCGACGCGGAGCCTGGCGGCCGCCTTCCGCTCTCGATGCCGCGCGCCGAGGCCGACACGCCCGTTCTGCGCGCCCGGCCGGACAATGGAAACCTGGTCTACGCCGAGGGGCTGCTCGTCGGTTATCGCGGCTACGACCGCAGCGCCACCGAGCCGCTCTTCTGCTTCGGACACGGGCTTGGGTACACCGACTGGGAGTACGAGGCGACCACACCGTCCGCGATCGAACTCGGCGCCGGCGCCGGCCTCGACCTCGAGGTCACGGTCCGCAACTCAGGCAAGCGCGCCGGCCACGAGGTGATCCAGGTGTACCTGGAACCGGAAGCGGCCGACATCTCCCGACCGGTTCGCACGCTGGCCGCGTTCGCCGCCGCGACCGCGGAGCCGGGCGAGTCGCTGCCCGTCCGCGTCAGCGTGCCCGCGCGGACGTTCGCCTCCTACGACGAAACGGCGCGCGGCTGGATGACGCCGCCTGGCACGTACACGATCCGGGTCGGCCGTTCGTCGCGTGACCTGAGACTCGAGACGAAGGTGGTGCTGCGATGACATAGGGCGGCGAAGGATTTGGCTGCGGGTTGATTTGGGTTAGTGGAGGAGGACAACGAATGAGATTGCGCAGACTTCGCGCGTCGTTCGTGGCCGGCGTGCTGGCGCTGGCGGGCTTGGGCACCACGACCGCGCTCACCGCGGAATCGGCGCCGCCGACGGCTCCGGACTTTGGTGCGAACGTGCACGTCTTCAGCCCGGCGATGAGCCTTGCCGCCGTCCAGTCGGAGCTCAACGCGATCGCGGTGGCGCAGGTGAGCAACGAGTTCGGGCCGCGGCGGGACGCCATTC
>JBKPCW010000096.1:0-3222 GCA_046727555.1 Candidatus Dormiibacterota bacterium
TGTGGGTCAGCCTGATGGGAAGCGGAACGGCCTTCAACACGTACAGGACCAGTCGCGAGCTCCACGACCAGTACGGCGCCTACCTGCCGCCAAACGGTCGCGAGATCAGGGCATCGGGTCGGCAGGGCTCTCTGAGACTGACCCGCATAGGTGCGAAGTGGTCCAGCTATTACCTCGCGCCAGGTGGATGGTCGCGGATCGCGAGCAGCGACGGGCCGACCGACGACATCGGGTTGACCGTCATCGTGTTCAGCGCCGAGGACGTGCCTTTCGGCGGCCGGGAGGCGCTCGTCTACCTCCGCGACTTCCGCCTGGTGGCGGACCGTATCGTTTGTCCGTGATCAAGACCGCGTTCACCGACCTCCTCGGCATCGACCACCCGATCGCGCTCGCCGGCATGGCTCACGACTGGTCGGGACGCGAGTAGTCTGGCCGTCGTGGACGGCTCGGCGCCGCTGACGGTCTCTATCGCGGAGATCGACCGCAGCGCCGTCGCGCTGGCGGGCGGCAAGGGCGCCAACCTCGGCGACTTGATGCAGGCCGGCTTTCGGGTTCCCAAAGGGTTCGTGCTGACGACACGTGCCTACGCCCTCGCCGCCAAGGCGGCGGGCGTCGATCCGGCGCGACCGACGGAGGCAGCCGAGCGGCTGCGATCGTCGCCTGTGCCGGACGGGATCGCCGACTCGGCTCTCAAGGCGTACGCCGGTCTCGGCTCTGGGCGTGTCGCGGTGCGGTCGTCGGCCACCGCCGAGGACCTGCCTGGCGCGTCGTTCGCCGGCCAGCAGGACACGTACCTCGATGTCTCGGGCGACGCGGATCTGCTCGACGCGATCCGCCGCTGCTGGGCGTCGCTCTGGAACGAGCGAGCTGTCGCCTACCGGCGTGCCAACGGCGTCGACGACACAAGCGTCAGCCTTGCCGTGGTGGTGCAGGAGATGGTGGATGCCTCCGCCGCGGGAGTGCTCTTCACCGCCGATCCGGTCACCGGACGCCGCCGCCAGGCGGCCATCGACGCGGTCGCGGGTCTCGGCGAGCAACTCGTCGCCGGCGCGGTCGACCCCGACCACTACTCGGTCGACGTCGCGAGTCACGAGGTGGTCCAGCGTCCGGCCCCCGGGAAGAAATCCGTCCTCTCCGACGAGGAGCTGCTCACCCTGGCCGACCTCGGCGACCGCGTCGAACGCCACTTCGACGCACCGCAGGACATCGAGTTCGCGCTCGACGGTGAGCACAACGTGCTGCTCGTGCAGTCGCGCCCCATCACGACGCTGTATCCGCTGCCCAAGGATGCGCCCGATCCCGAGCAGGACCTTCGCGTCTATTTCTCAGGCAGCGTTTTCCAGGGTTACTTCGAGCCCTTCACGCCAATGGGCATCCAGTTCTTCCGGCTCTTGAGCGGCGCCCTGTCCGGCCTGTTCGGGTTCCCGGTCCAAGATGCGGTGGCCGGCGCGGGGATCTTCAAGACTCCTGGAATGAGGCTGTATTTCGACGTGACACCGGTGGTGCGTGATCCTGTGGGCCGTCGAATATTTGTGGCCGTGATGTCTATGGGCGAGGCGCGAACCTCGGCTGTGGTCGTCGAACTCTCCGCCGATCCCCGTCTTGCGCTGGCGAGGCGGTCACGTTTCCGTTCGGTGCGCGCAATTGGCGGCGCGCTCATCCGCGCCGGCATCCCGCACGCGGCGCTGAGCGTGATGCGGTCGCCGAACGTAACTCCCGAGCGTTACGTCCGCGAGGTCGAAGGTTTGACGCGGATCGATCTCCCTGTCGATGCGACCGCGGAACAGCGCCTCGACGCTTTTGAGCGCCTGATCCTGACAGCGTCACCGCGCTTGTTTCCGCGGATGTTCGGCACGATTCTGCCGGCGATGCTCTCGTTCGCCCTGTCGGCACGGCTGCTGCGCGGAAAGGCCCGTATGGACGAGCTCCAGACCATCACCCGCGGCGCGGCGCACAACCCCACGACCGAGATGGACCTCGCGCTGTGGGCGCTCTGCACCGAAGTTCGCACTGACGCCGATTCGCTGAACGCACTGCTCCGGCGCGAACCCCCTGCGCTAGCTGCTGCATATCGAGACGGGACATTGCCACCGCGTCTGCAGGATGGCTTGAGGTCATTTCTCGCCCGCTACGGCTTTCGATCGATCGGCGAGATCGACATCGGAGTCGAGCGGTGGTCCGAAAATCCCGAGCACATCCTCGGTGCGCTCGCGAACTACGCGCGAGTTGGCGACGACGCGCTGTCGCCTGACGCGCAGTTCGAACGCGGCGCGCGCGAGGCGGACGCGATGATCGCTTCGCTGCTCACGAGGGTGCATGGCCCCCGGCGGGCGCTCCTGCGATTTGCGCTCGGTCGGGTCCGCGCTCTCATCGGGAGGCGAGAGGCACCGAAGTTCCAGATCGTCCGCCTGCTCTTCACGCCCTCTCGAGAGCTCCTGATGACGGTCGGGCGCGAGCTGGTTGGGCGTGGCTTGCTCGCCCGCCAGGACGACATCTTCTTCCTCTATCTGCCGGAGGCGCGACGCGCTGCAGGCGGCGAGGACATGCGCGAGCTGGTCGCCGCGCGACGAGACGCGTTTAAGCGCGAGCGTTCGCGCCGGCACATCCCGCGCGTGCTGCTTTCGGATGGAACCGACGCCGAGGCGGCGCTGGTGTCGGCCGGTGCGGGGCTGCGAGGCTCACCCGCCTCGCCAGGCATCGCGTCGGGGATCGCCCGGGTGATCCTCTCGCCGGCCGGGGCGAGGCTCGAGCCTGGCGAGATCCTGGTCGCGCCTTCCACAGATCCCGGCTGGACTCCGCTGTTCCTGACCGCGGGTGCCCTCGTCATGGAGATGGGCGGCATGATGTCGCACGGCGCGGTGGTGGCCCGCGAATACGGCATTCCGGCCGTCGTCGGTGTGGCCGGCGCCACGGAGCAGATAACAACCGGGCAGCGAATTACCGTGGACGGTGCCGCCGGGACGGTAGTTCTCGAACCCGAACCGGCGGAGGATGCAGTTGCCGTCCCGTCGGGCTAGCAGGAACCGGCGCCGCGGTGTCATCGGATGGTCTCAGCCGGAAGAGCATCATTGCGAAAGCAATGAAGGCGATCGTTCAGGACGTTTACGGGACACCTGACGTTCTTCGGCTGGACGAGGTCGAGAAGCCGCAGCCAAAAGAAGGAGAACTGCTCATCCGGGTGCGCGCTGCGGGCGTCGACCCAGGCGTGTGGCACCTTATGAC
>JBKPCW010000097.1:0-10557 GCA_046727555.1 Candidatus Dormiibacterota bacterium
CGTGGTCGCGATCTTCGCGAGCCGGATGATCGAGGGCAAGCCCGTCACGATCGACGGCGACGGCACGCAGTCGCGCGACATGATCCACGTCGGCGACGTGGCCATGTCCAACATCGCGGCCCTCGACCGGGGTGACGGGGGTACGTACCACGTCAGCACTGGCGTCCCCATCATGATCAACGACCTCTTCCGCAAGCTCGCCCTGCTCACCGAGTACCGGCAGGAGCCCCGTTTCGGCCCGGCGCGCAAGGGCGACGTCTACCGCATCGCGCTCGACAACAGCCGGGCCGCCAAGCAGCTCGGGTGGGAGCCGCGCATTCAGCTCGAGGAAGGGCTGCGTTTGACCGTCGACTACTTCCGCGACCAGATCGGCCGCCTCACGGCCTGACGCCGCATGCAAGAGACGCTCGTTTTTCTGCACAGCTACGGGGCGCGTGTGCTGATCGTGTTCGCGATCGTGCTCGGGCTCTGGGGCGCCTACCTGTACTTCCGGACCCAGCAGCTGACCGGCGGCTTCCGCTCGACCTACCTGATCATGGCCGCACTCATCCCCGTCCAGGGCGTGGTCGGCGCCGTCGCCCTGCTCACCGGGGGCAGCCCGCGCGAGGGCATCCTCCACATGGTCTACGGCATCTTCGCCACGATCTTCGTGCCCGGCGCCTACCTGTACGCGCGCGGCAGCGACAAGCGGCGCGAGGCCCTGGTCCTCGCCGGCGCGTCGTGGATCGTCGCGATTGCCTTCTTCAGAGGCATCGCCACCGGATAGAGTTTCTGGCGCCGCGATGGACCCCAACGCCCGGTACGCGCAGCCGAAAGAGGAGCCGCTGACCTCGAAGCCAGAGCGGCGCGCGCTGATCACCGGCGGCGCCGGGTTCCTGGGCGTGAACGCCGCCGTCCACCTCATCAAGAACGGCTGGTACGTCACCCTGCTCGACAACCTGAGCCGGCCGGGGACCGAGCGCAACCTGAAGTGGATCCTCACCCGGTACGCCAACCGGACGGCCTTCGTCAAGGAGGACGTGAGGAACGCGGCCGCGCTGGCCGAGCATGTCCGCGACCAGGACGCGGTGCTGCACCTGGCGGCCCAGGTCGCCGTCACCACGTCCCTCGTCGACCCGAGCACCGACTTCGACGTCAACGCCCGGGGCACCCTCAACATGCTCGAGGCCGTCCGCGCCCACAACCACGACGCACCTTTCGTCTTCGCATCGACGAACAAGGTCTACGGCAAGCTCGACCACAGCAACTCTGCCTGCAAAGAGACACAGCCTCTCGACTTCCACAGCCCTTACGGGTGCAGCAAAGGCGCGGCCGACCAGTACGTGCGCGACTACGGCCGCGTCTTCGACATGAACACGGTGGTGCTGCGCCAGAGCTGCATCTACGGCGCCCACCAGTACGGCACCGAGGACCAGGGCTGGGTCGCGCACTTCGTGCACTCGATCCTCAAGGAAAGGGGCCTCACCATCTATGGCGACGGCACCCAGGTGCGCGACCTGCTCGACGCGCGCGACCTCAGCGAGCTCTACTCGACGGTGATCGACAAGATCGCGATCACACGCGGGGAGATCTACAACGTCGGCGGCGGGACCGAGAACGCGCGCAACCTGCTCGAGGTCATCGACCAGATCGGCGAGCTGACCGGCAAGAAGCCGCAGTTCAAGTTCGCCGACTGGCGCGAGGGCGACCAGTCCTTCTACGTGAGCGACGTCACGAAAGCCCGGGAGCAGCTCGGCTGGGAGCCGAAGGTCGACTTCGAGCATGGCCTGCGCGACCTGATCGCGTGGGCCGAGTCGGTCGACTAGGCCCGGGCGCGAACGCAGGTGAAGTGACCGCAGCCCCCCGGTAGGCCGCGCAGCAACCGCGCCTCCCCCCACGCCGTCGTGGCGACGGCCCGGCTTGCGGCTCGCAGAAGCGCGCCCGTCACGCCGCCGCGGGCGGCGGACAGATCCTCCACCGACCCGCTCACCGGGCCGCGGCGGTCGAGCCACGTGAAGTACAGGAGGTCGAGCACCTGCAGGGTGAGGTGGTACGACCACCGCGTCCGCGTCACCGGCAGGCCACACGACGCGGCCATGGCCCGGAACCGCTCGGCGGAGAAGACCTGGATGTGCCCGCCGTGCCGCACCTTGGCGGTCCACCGCGTCCCGGTTCCTACCAGGCGATAGAGAGTCCGCGGCTGGCCCTCGAGCGGCAGCACGATGTGGAAGCCCGCGCCCGGCTTCAGCACCCGCGCCACCTCGCGCAGCACCGCCTCGGGGTCCTCGACGTGCTCCAGGACGTCGAAGATCCACACGAAATCGAGCTCGGCGTCCCCGAAGGGCAGCCGCTCGGCCGTGGCGAGGCGGAAGTCGACCCCGCCGGGCGATGAAGAGGCCGCGGCGATGGCGGAACGGCTCACGTCGCACCCGAGCACCTCCAGGTCCGGCCGCTCGCGCTTGACCGCTTTGGCGACCTGGCCGGCGCCGCAGCCGACGTCGAGCACGCGGCCGTGCACCGGCGCGAGGTCCTCGAGCAGGTAGCGCAGCTTGAGCCCGTTCATGAACCACGGTCGGGGGCGCAGCGGCGCCGCGCCCCATCGCTTGGCCTCGTAGTCGAACGGAGCCTCCGGTGCCACCGGCTGGTTCACGAAGCCGCCGCGCACGGTGGCGCGTTCACGCCGTAGACCTCCCAGTGCGCCTCTTCCATGGTGCCGATGTGCACGAACCATGCCGGGTTGGAGTCGACCATGGGCATGAGCTTGTCGTCGACCGCGATCAACCTGACGTCGGTCTTCGCGAACCAGCAGGCGGTGACCGGGTTGGGCGCGTACATCTCGCTGATCAGGTGCTTGCCCTCCACGCCGCCAAAACGCGCCAGGCCGTAGGTGATGTCCGGCCGGTCGCTCGGGACCGCGAGCGCGTGCCCGGCGTAAGGCGCGGCGTTGTACCACGTGCCGAGCTGGACGCTTTCACCCCTGATCTGCTGCCACTCGGCCTCCGACGGACCGAACTCCGCGTTGATCGGGATCCACACGAGCTGCGCAGCGACGATCGCGACCGCCACGGCGGCCCACCCGGCGGGCCGAAAGCGCGCTCCGAGACGTCGGGGCGCCAGCCACAGCACCACCACTGCGAACAGGATCCCCGCGAAGACGTAGGGAAACGCGAACACGCGCGTGATGGGCATCCACCACACCCAGCTCGCGAGGTAGGAAGTGAACCCGAGCATGCCGGTGACGAACACCCAGTAGCCGAAGCCGAACGTCAGGAGCATGTACGCGCGCGGCGCGCGCCACAACGACCACGCCAGGCCAGCGGCTGACACCACCAGCAGGGCGCCGAGAACAGGGCGCACCGAGGCCTGCGAGGCGGTGACGGGAGTGAACTCCCAGTTGCCCACCGCGTTGGCGAAGAAGTTCCACCAGAGCGGATAGATCGGGTTGCCCGTCTTGTCGCTGAGGATCTTCATGTACAGGGCCACCACGGCCACGAACCCCACCACCAGCGGGATGCGCTGCTGCCACCCTTCCTTCTTGAAGAAGGCGGCGGCCACCATGCCGAGCCCGAAGAGCCAGGCCTCGGCGCGGGCCATGGTCGCGAGACCGAACGCAAGCCCGGAGACGAAGCCTCGCCTCGGCCACGCGGCAAGGCCGGCCAGGCACAGCGCCACGCCCAGCGGCTCCAGCATTCCCGACGCGTCGTTCATGACGCTCGTCGGCAGCAGCGACGCGATCAATGCGGCGGCCAGTCCGACCTGGGTGCTCCAGTAGCGCCGGCAGATGTGAAAAACGAGGACGACCACCACGACGCCGAAGACTAGGCTGACCAGCCGGTTGAGCACGATGTCGATGGAGCCGGTGAGGTCGAACACGCCGACCATCAGCAGCGGGTGGAGGATGCCCCAGAAGTAGTCGAGCCCCTTCAGGTCCCAAAGCCGCGGCCCGTCCGGCGCGGTCAGGCCGATCTGTTGGGTGAGGTAGGCGATCTGCCAGTGGTGCCACACGTCGCCGTAGCGACGGACGCCAGGGTTCTCGGGATCGGTGAAGACGAACAGATAGAGGAGGCGCGGCACCGCCGCGAGCAGCGCGATTCCCGGCGTCCACGCCCAGTGGAGATGCGGCGCTGCGGCGGGGGATTCCTGCGGCTCCGGCGCCTGGTCCTCCTCGTCTTCGTCGGCGAGGAGCCTCGGCAGCAGTTTCACGCGCTGGCTGCTTCCGCCGCCATCTGTTCGTGCCCGCGCGCGACGTCTAGCACGGCGCGTTCCATCGTGTCGATGTGCCTCTCCCAGTCGAAGCGCCGCGCCCACTCGAATGCACGCTCGCCGGTGCGCTGGTTTTCCAGGCGGTCGTCCAGCAGGCGGCTGATGCCGGCCGCGTAATCCGCCACGTCCAGCGGCTCGGCGAGATGGCCGGTGCCCGGCGCCACGGTCACCGTCGGCCCGGCCTGGTTCCACGCCACGACCGGCACGCCCTTGGCCATGGACTCGATCACGCCCATGCCGAAGTCCTCCTCCGGCGCGGGGTAGACGTACACCGCCGCGCCCTCGTACAGGGTCTGCAGCTCCTCCTCGCTGATGGCGCCCAGGAACAGGACCGCGTCCTCCAGGCCGAGCTCTTTGACCAGCGACTGCAGCGTCGCGGTGTGCGACGTAGCCGGCCCGGGGACCATCAGCTGCGCGCGCGGGTGGCGCCTGCGCACCTCGGCCATGGCCCGGATCGCAAGGTCGAACCGCTTCTGCGGGTAGTGGCGGTTGGTCAGCAGCACGTAGGGACGCCGGATCGGGTAGCCGTTGACGGTCAGTCCGCCTGCGAAGCGCGCATCGACCGGCAGCGGAAAGCCCGACGCCGCGACGTGGCACCCGGCCGGGCAGTCGATCGCGTCGCGGCGGTAGGTGCGGCGGATGATGTCGCCGATGTAGCCGCCGTTGACCAGCAGCTGGTCCGCCTCCTGGATCGAGCGCCGGTCCGCCCACGCGACGAACCGCGTCGCGCGCACGACGATCTGGGCGAGCAGGCGATAGTCGGCATTCGACACCCAGCCGGTCTGGCGGTCGATGTTGCGCGGGTAGACGAGACGGTTGGGCTGGTTGAGGTAAACGACATACGGCACGTCCATCAGTCGCGCGGCCCACCACGCGATCCACGCGCTTGGCTGGTTGCAGCCGACGATGGCATCGACGCCGCGGAAGCGCCATGCATAGAGAGGCATGAGGACCGACGTCGCGGCCATCTGCGCGGCCTCGCGGAAGGGAACCCATCGCGGCAGCTGAGGCAGAAACGTCTTGACGCCGACCTGGCCGAGCAGGTCGGGGTAACACCGCGAAGCGTCCACGGTCGGGGCGAAGCACTCGACCTCGTAGCCTCGCCGGCGGAGGCCCAGCACCTCCTCGATGACCAGCCGTTCGCCGCCGCCCGAGTAGGTGAACCCACAGTGGAAGACCGCGATCCGCCGCGGACCGCCGGCCCTCTGCCGCCGCCTGCCGCCGACCAGGACGAAGCCAAGGAGGCCAAGCACCAGCGCGTAGCCGGCCGTGATCGCGTGGTAGAGCACGATCGCGCCCGCGGCCACGGACGCGGCCAGGCCGAGGCCGCCTCCCAGGACCAGCGAGCCCGCGACCTCGAGGCTGCCGACGTAGCCGGGCCCCGCCGGCACGGCGAACGCGAGCAGGAGCGCGGGATAGGCGGCCATGGCCTTCCACGTGGGCACGGGCACGCCGAGCGCCCAGAAGAGCAGGCTGAAGTTGAAGGCGTCGATCAGCAGCGCCAGCGCGGTGAACGCGGCCAGCCGGGCGACGACGGGCCGGGTCCACAACCCGCGTGCGACGGCGCGGAACGCGAAGGCCTGGCCCTCCATTCCCGCCGCCACCGAGGCCGGCAGCAGCCGCCGCAATCGGGGCGAGGCGGCGATGCGCGGGCCCAGCAGCGAGGTGGCGGTGACGCCCGCCAGCAGGACGATGGCCAGGGCGGCGGCGCCGACGATGCCACGCGGCGCGCTCACCAGGCCCGTCGTGGCGAGGACGGTCAGCCCACCGAGGACGACGGCGACGCCGGCCAGGTCGCAGGTCTTGTCGATGACGATCGTCGCGAGCGCCGAGCCGGAGGGCACACGATGTCGCCGCCAGAGCCACCAGTAACGCATTGCGTCGCCAAAGCGGATGGGGACGACGTAGTTCAGCAGGCCCGCGCCCGCATTCATGGCGAACGCGCGCACGAGGCCAACCGGCGCGAGCGGCCGCAGGAGGATGAGCCACCGCCTCGCCCGCAGCACGCTGGTCACCGCGAACAGGAGCAGCATCAGGACGATGGCCCACCACTGGTGCACGCGCGCGTGGGCGAAGATCTCGGGCAGGGACACCGTCCGGAGCCACAGCCACAGCAGGGCGAGGCCGAACGCGGTCTGGAGGCCCAGCCGGACCCAGCGGTTCATGCCGCTACCGCCTCCCCCACCGCCTCCGGCAGGATCCAGCGCTGAGCAAAGGCCCAGAAGGCGAACAGGAACGCGACGAACATGATCGTGCCGCCGTAGTCGTGGAACAGCACCGCGGGGGTGACGCCGATGGTGGCCGCGATCAGGGCCACCAGCGACACGCGCAGGAGGTTCAACAGCATGGTGGCGGCGATTCCGATGCACACGACCTGGATCCGCGACTCCGCCGATTGGGCGCCGCGAAGGCCGGTGAGGAGGCTGACCCCGAAAAGGACCAGGCTCTGCCAGCCGATGCAGTTCCACGAGATGAAGAGCGTGTGCATCGAGCCCAAACCGTCCCACACCACGATGTGGCTTCCGGACGCCGCCGCGTGCACGCCGACCAGGCCGAGCAGGCTCACGACCATCCGCGCCTCCACCGGGACGATCTGCTGCAGCGGGTTGTTCGCGCCCAGAGACATCGCCCACGTCGTCAGGAGGTCGTCGAAGGTCGTGACGAGCGGAAGCACCATCAGCAGCCCGCACGTCAGCGCGATGAGGGTGAGGTTGACGCTGCCGCCGTCGCGCGACCTCACCGGCGTCTCCTGAGGAATCGCGTCAAGAGCATGGGCGCGAGCGCGGCGAGGCCGGCGAAGCCGATCAGCCCCTCCGGCACGACGATGCTCGGCGGCACGACGTTCGTGCTGGCGACGCCCGCGGTGCCGTCGTACATGAGCGAAGGCTTGCCGCCGGTGTTGTGGGTGAGCGTGACCGACAGACAGAGCGATCCGCCCGGCGCGATGACGAGGGCGAGCTGGCTCGCGCTCGTGGTGACGGTGAGCGGGCTCGTCGTGTTGGCGGTGCTGGCGCCGTAGTTGGCGGTCCACGTGCTGCCGACGTTCGGGACGAGGGCGACGAACCCGGCGCAGCTCGCGGTGGCCGAGACGCCGGCGGCGACGCTGACCGTGTCGTTCGTCGACCCCGAGCCGCCGGTCCAGTACATGGTGAAGGTCCACACGCCCGCGGCGACCGTCTGCGCGGGCAGCCCGGTCCAGGCCCACGTCGTCGTCACGCCACCTGCCGACGACTGGATCTGGCAGGCGGTGCCGCGCGTCCCGACGGCGGAGTCGAGCGCGCTCGCGGCGCATCCCGGCGCGGTGCCGCTGCCGTGCAGGTACAGCGGGTTGCCGGCGGCATGGACTGTCGGCGCTTTGGTCGAGGCGACGGCGATGGCGCTGAAGATCAGGGCGAGGACGCCGATCGCCATCCAGCCGAGCCAGCGCGGGCGCCGGACGATGCGGTTGGCGGGCGCGCCGGCGGGGATCGGAGAGGCGGGCGGCATCCAGCGGCGGCCGGTGGTGCCGCGCCCGCCGCGCAGCCACCGGCGCAGCATGTGGAGGCGGCGCAGGTGGCGGACGTCGTCGGTGACGCGGCCGGTCTTCGGGGTCCGGAACCACGGCCCTTCGTCCTTGCTGACCAGGCCCTTGAACGCGGCCCATCCCTGGAAGGGGACGAGCGCGAAGGACAGGACGACGGCGCCGAAGATGCCCTGGACGTCGCGCGCCGGCGCCTCCTCGAGGACCAGTCCACCCAGGTTCATCAGCGGCAGGGCGAAGATGTTCGAGAAGAGGAGCGACCAGCCAAGGAGCGCCGTCCATCCCGGCACGTGCGTCCGGAATACGCCCTCCGAGATCAGCCAGGCCAGCGAGCCGACGACGAAGAGCGCGGCCTGCAGGTAGTAGCTGGAGTCATAGAGGAACTCGAGCTTCTCCAGCGGCGTCACGTGCGGCGACCGCATGATCGCGATGAACCACTTGCGCACGTTGTAGGTGTGACCCTCGGCCCACCGCATGCGCTGCCTCGCCAGGCGCGCAAAGGTGCTGACGCACTCGGCCGGCGTCTCCGCCCACGGCGTGTAGACGACCTTGTAACCGCGGGCGTAGAGCTTCAGCGTGAGCTCCCAGTCCTCGGTGATGCTGGTGCCCCAGCCGACCTCGCGCAGGACGTCGGCGCGGATCATGTAGGCGGTGCCGGCGATCATCTTCAGCGAACCGATCGCGTCCTGGAACGGCCGCTCGATCATGTAGCTGCCGGCGTACTCGGCGCGCACCGCCTCCGTGAGCCAGCTTTCCGATTTGTTCAGGACGTGCCACTGGTAGCTCTGCACGGCGGCGACCTCTGCCCGGCGCTTGATGTGTCCAGGCTCCGACGGCGGCTCGGTGCGGCCGAACGCGTCGGCGAAGCGCCGGTTCGGTGTCCCGTCGCTGACCCGGTAGAAATGCGGAAGCAGCCGCTCGACCGAGTCGGGGAACGGCACCGAGTCCGCGTCGAACACGACGACGTATTCGGTGCGCGGGTCCATCGCCTTCAGCGCCTCGCGCAGCGCGCCGCCCTTGTAGCCGTCGCGGCTCGCGCGGTGGATGATCTTCAGCCGCGGCCACCCCGACCAGCGGCGCAGGATCTCGAGCGATTCGTCGGTCGAGTCGTCGACCAGGACGACCTCGTACTCCGGGTACTCGAGGTGCGCGAGTGCCGTCAGCAACCGCTCGAGGACGCGCTTCTCGTTGTAGGTCGCGACGTGGATCGATACGAACGGGTGGTAGCCGAGGTCGATGTGGAATCCGTTGCCGTTGATGTGCCCGTTGCCATTGCCGTTGCCGTTGCCATGTCCGTTGCCGTTGCGGGGGGCACCGCCGACCAGCGTGGTCAGCAGCACCATCACGGTGCTCAGGTAGTACTTGATCGCGTAGGCGAAGAAGATGGCGCCCAGGAACAGGCCGGTGAAAGCAAAGCCGTAGGCCAGCCAGTCGGCGCCGCTGCGGATCTTCGACTGCTGCACGAGCTCGATGAAGCCGTGGGCGATGGCGACGACGGGGATGGCGCCGATGACGAACGCCGCCACGAGGACTCCGTTGAGGGCGAAGCTCCAGGCGAGGTTCTCCAGACCGCGCTCCCCTTCGGCGCGCGGTCCGAGCAGGTGACTCGGATCGTCACCCGCCGCGGTCATGTCGCGTCCTCGTAGTAGAGGGCGGCGCTCAGCTCCGCGCTGTCGAACCGGCGGTGGCCGCCTGGCGTGGTGAGGGTCGGCTGCAGGCGGCCGCTGCGCACGGCCCGGTTGAGGGTCGGCTGGCTCACTCCCAACAGGCGCGCCGCCTGGCCGGTGGTGATCAGCCTGGCGCCCTCGGGCTCATCCTGCAGGCTGGTCGCGTAGACCTCGACGTCGGCTTCGGAAAAGCGCCTGTGCCCGCCGGGCGTGACGAGCGCCGGACGGAGGAGGCCCCTCGCCACGGCGCGGGCCACCGTGGCCTGGCTGACGCCAAGCCGCTGTGCCACATCCCTCGAACTGATCAATCTTTGCAAGGACGTCTGGTGGAGCTAACGAAGCCATATCAAAAAACAGTCGGGGTTTTGCGGCCTAACTGATTTTCCTCGATCGAGGCTTGGAATTTCACGAGGGAGGCAGGCAGTTTGTCGTTGAAATTATGCAGATATCAACTCCCGTGTTCTTGAAATTCGTGCCAAACTTTTCACTGCGCCAGCGGGCGCGCGGGCCTTCAGAAAGGAGTCCAGGACCTCATCTTCAATTAGAACCTCACCCCCCGCAGCCAAGCTCGGAGCCGGTGTCGAGAAATCGCCCGGCCCGAGCCTTTTTTATGGGTTTTCGAGGGTTGCTACCCACTCGTGCAGGGCCTCGCGCCACGGCCGGAGGGGACGGTAGCGGGTGGTCGCCAGGCAGCCGTTCCGGGGGCGCCGCGCCGGCGCTGCGTAGGCGGCCGACGGGACCGACTCCACCATGGCGTCGACCCCGAACGCAGACAGCGCCGTCCGGGCCAGCTCGTCCCAGCCGGTGCAGCCTGCCGCCACGGCGTGCACGATCCCAGCAGCACCCTGGTCGGCGAGCTCCAGCGCCGCCGCAGCGAGGTCTTTCGCGTAGGTCGGGTTGACCTTCTGGTCCGACACCACACGCACCGGCTGTCCCGACCTCGCCCGCTCCAGGATGCGCACCGGGAAGCTGAGCGGCCCGCCGAAGACCGCAGCCGTCCGCACCACGAGCACGTGGGCCCCCACCTCGAGGGCGCTGCGCTCACCCGCGAGCTTGGAGCTCGCGTAGACCGAGAGCGGCGAGGGTTCGTCCGCCTCCACGTAAGGCTGGTCGTGCGCGCCGTCGAAG
>JBKPCW010000098.1:0-3082 GCA_046727555.1 Candidatus Dormiibacterota bacterium
CTACCAGCCCGAGTGCGTGCTGCCCGAGCGCGGTTTCTGGTTCCCGCCGTCGCTCTTCACCAACGTCTCGCAGTCGTACCGGATCGCGCGCGAGGAGATCTTCGGCCCTGTGCTTTCCGTGCTGACGTTCCGCACGCCGGCCGAGGCGGTCGAGAAGGCGAACAACACTCAGTACGGGCTGTCCGCCGGGGTGTGGACCGACAAGGGCTCGCGGATCCTCTGGATGGCGGAGCACATGCGCGCCGGCGTGGTGTGGGCCAACACCTTCAACCGCTTCGACCCGACGTCGCCGTTCGGCGGCTACAAGGAGTCGGGCTTCGGCCGCGAGGGCGGGCTCCACGGCCTCCTCCCGTACGTGGACCTCAACTGATGGACGTCCGCAAGACCTACAAGCTCTTCGTCAACGGCGAGTTCGTGCGCTCCGAGTCGGGGCGCGCCTACCGCCCGGACGGCGGCAGGGTCAACGTCCCCCGCGGCTCGCGCAAGGACCTGCGCGACGCGGTCCGCGCCGCCCGCACGGCCCTGCCCGGTTGGTCGGGCCGGACCGCGATGAACCGCGGCCAGATCCTTTACCGCGCGGCGGAGATGCTCGACGGCCGCGCCGCGCAGTTCATCGAGCTGCTCGGCGGCGGCGCGCGCTCGCGCCGTGAGCTCGACCAGTCCGTGGAGACGCTCGTCTGGTACGCGGGCTGGACGGACAAGCTGCCCCAGGTCATGGGCACCGTGAACCCGGTGGCCGGTCCCTACTTCAACTTCACGATCCCCGAGCCGACGGGCGTGGTCGGCATCGTCGCCCCGGAGGACGGGCCGCTGCTCGGCCTGGTGCGCCGCGCGGCGCCGGCGCTCTGCGGCGGTAACGTCGTCGTCGCTCTGGCCCCGGAGACGAGCCCGCTCCCCGCCCTGACGTTGGCCGAGATCTTCGCCACCAGCGACGTGCCCGCGGGCGTGGTCAACATCATCAGCGGCCAGCGCAAGGAGCTGCTGCCATGGCTCGCGTCGCACATGGACGTCAACGCCATCGACGTCGCCGGCTGCACCGGCGACGAAGTGAAAGCAATCGAGGAATCCGCGGCGGGCAACGTGAAGCGAGTGATCAAGATCAGACAGGACGAGCAGAGTCCTTACCTGATCGCCGCCTTCATGGAGATGAAGACGGTCTGGCACCCGATCGGCGTCTAGACCTCGCCGAAGAGACCCTCACGAACCAGCGCCTCGCCCGCGGTCACTGACCTTCGCACCAGAGGCACGCGTACCCCGGCGGCGATCGCGGGCAGGGTCCGGCCGATGAGCGCGACCAGCTTCGTCGTGGCGACCTGATCTCGGCTGCGATCGAGCAGCCACCACAGGATCACCGCCAGGTGGACCACGTAGAGCAGCCTGCCGAGCGCCTCCCCGACCTGCGGCCGGGGTCGGTCGGTCGCCTGCAGAACCGCGTCGACGAAAACCCCCTGGACCCGAAACCGTGAGAACGCGGTGCTCGGGGCGAAGAGGCCCTGCGCCGGGTCGCCGACCAGGACCGGGACCAGCGCAGACAGCACGGCGCGGTGCGGCGCGAGCACGGCCAGGCTGGTCGCCAGGGCGAACATGAATCGTTTCGCCCATTTCCCCTCAGGCATGGCCTGCGCGCGGTCGACAAGATCGGCCGACAGCTCGTCGTAGAGCTGCATCACCACGGCCCGCTTGCTTGGAAAGTAGCGGTAGAGCAGGCCCGCGCTGACGCCCGCCTGAGCGGCGACGTCACGTAGCGTCGCGTGCTCGTATCCCCGCTCGGCCATCAGGGCGATCGACGTGTCGTAGAGCCGCTTGCGCACGTCCTGCCCGCGCCGGCTCAGGCCCCGCGGCCGTCCCCGCAAGCGTTTTTTAGTAAACACGTTCATTATTATTGAGGAAAGCGCGATGAAGGTGGTGATTCCCGGCGGAACCGGTGCGCTCGGCACGCTGCTCGCCCGAGGCCTGTCGTCCGGCGGGCACGAGGTGGTCCTTGTGAGCCGGCGCCCTCGGCAGGGGCCGTGGCGGGAGGTCACCTGGAACGACATCGGTGCCGAGACCGACGGGTGCGACGTGGTCATCAACCTCGCCGGTCGCAGCGTGAACTGTCGCTACAACACGGCCAACCGCAAGGAGATCCTCGAGTCGCGAGTGCTGTCGACGCGCGCGGTCGGCGAGGCGATCGCGTCCGCTGCGTCACCCCCGAGAGTCTGGCTTCAGGCCAGCACCGCGACGATCTACGCCGATCGCTACGACGCTCCGAACGACGAGCTGACGGGCCAGCTCGGCGGCAGCGAGCCAGGCGTGCCGGACACGTGGCGCTTCAGCATCGATGTCGCCACTGCGTGGGAGCGCGCCGCGAACGAGATCGCGACCCCGCGGACGCGCAAGGTTCTGATGCGGACCGCGATCGTCATGAGCCCGGAGCGCGGCGGGACGTTCGATCTGCTGTACCGGTTGGCCCGCTTCGGCCTCGGCGGCGCCGCGGCCGGAGGGCGGCAGTTCGTGTCGTGGATTCATGGCGCCGACTTCGTCGCCGCCGTCACCTGGCTGATCGGGTCGACGCTGGATGGACCGGTGAACCTCGCCTCGCCGGAACCGCTGCCCTACCGGGATTTCTTCGGCAGGATACGCAAGGCCGCCGGCGTTCCGGTCGGTCTGCCAGCGACGAGGTGGATGCTCGAGGTCGGCGCGTTCGCGCTCCGCACCGAGACTGAGCTGATCCTGAAGAGTCGCCGCGTCGTCCCGACTCGACTGGTCGAATCTGGATTTTCTTTTCGATTTCCCTCGTGGCCGGCAGCAGCCGCGGACCTCGTGGGCCGTAAGATTTCATCTGCATGACTGAGGTCCTCACCCAGCCGGCCCCGAACGCGGCGGGTCCGATGCTGGACAGGGCCTCGAACCCGTCGCCGATGATCAGCTCTGCCCAGATCGCGCGCCGCGTGCATCGGCTCGGGCGCCAGATCTCGAAGGTCTATGCCGAGATCGACACGCCCCTCGTCATGGTCATCATCCTCAAGGGCGCGACCGTTTTCGCCGCCGACCTGCTGCGCAGCCTGAGCATCCCCGCCGAGCTCGAGTTCGTGCGCGCGTC
>JBKPCW010000099.1:0-3557 GCA_046727555.1 Candidatus Dormiibacterota bacterium
GGCCGCCTTCCCCAACTGGAAGGGGCACGGCGCGGGCTTCACCCCGGAATCGGCCGCGCCTGCGCCTGTCGCGCCGGCTTTGAGGCGCGACGCCGCTCCCGTGCCCGCATACCGCATGGCCGGGCCTGCTCCGGACGTGGCCGCCCCGAACTGGAACGTGCGACCGCCGATGCAAGCCAGGGTGCGCAAGTACGGAGTGCTTGCGGCGGGCGCCGCGGTCCTCATCGCTCTAGTCGCCCTCGCGAGCGTTCTCGCCACCCTTGCCCTGACGGCGAAGAGCCCCACCGCCGCGGTCACCACGACACATCCCAAAGCAGGTCCGACGACCAGGTCGGACAGCGCGTGGGCAACATATCTCGTGAAGTCGCTGACGGCACCGATGGCCGAGCTCAAAGACACGACCGCGCTTACGCGGACAGCGTGCGTGCAGGGCATGACTTCAAGCTGCGCCGACACGTTCGTCGCGCTCGACAACAGCCTGAACGGGATGATCCGCGTGCTGGAGCAAGCGACGATCCCGCTCTGCATCGCCACCCAGGAGACGAAGCTTGCCGCCGATCTCAAGACGATGATCGCGGGCGAGCAGCTGGCGTACAAGGGGTTCCACGACAACAAGAAGTCGGAGTTCTCGACCGGCCTCGGCCAGGTCAACGGGACGGCGGGGGCGGCTCAATCCGACTTCGCCGCTCTGTCAGCCGCGGCTGGACGTTGCGACACCCAGATCACCGGGCCGTAGGTGGTCCCGCCTCACTCGCCGGCACACGCGTCGTAGGACGCGAGCGCCGGCGGTCGCGGGTTTCGAACCGCAAGCAAGCCCGCGAGTGCCGGCAGCCGCGGGCAATCGAAACTGGTCGGGCGGGCGAGATTTGAACTCGCGGTCTCCTGGTCCCAAACCAGGCGCTTTTCCGAGCTAAGCTACCGCCCGATCTCTCGCAGCGCGCCCGACTCTAGCAGCGCCCGCGCCGCGCGCGCCCGGTGGCTGTACTTCCGTTTCTCCTCCGGCGGCATCTCGCCAAACGTCTTCCCCGTCCCCGGCACCAGGAAGATCGGGTCGTATCCGAACCCCGCCTCGCCTCGCCATTCCGGCACCACCTCGCCGCCGCACTCCCCTTCGAAGAACCGCGTCGAGCGACCCCGTGCGGCGAGCGCGATCACGCACACGAACCGCGCCTTCCACGGCCGCGGCACGCCCTCGAGCCGGCGCAGCAGCTCGGCCGTCCTCTCCTTCTGCGTCGGCCCCAGGCGCGCCGAGCGGATGCCGGGGAAGCCGCCGAGCGCCTCGAGCTCGATGCCCGAGTCGTCGCCGAGCGAAGGCAGACCCGACCTGGCGACCGCCGCCTCGGCCTTGATGCGGGCGTTTTCCGCGTACCTCTCCCCCGCCTCCTCGACCTCTGGGTCGAACGCGACGATCTCGAGGCCCGAATCCGCCAGGAGGTCTCGGTACTCGCGCAGCTTGCCGGCGTTGCCCGAGGCGATGACGAGGCGCCGACGCTCGGGCAATCAGACGGACGCCAGCGCGCGCTTCTGGGCGACGATCAGCTCCTTGATGCCTTTGAACGCGAGGGCGAGCATCGAGTCGAGCTCCCCGCGTGTGTACGGCGCCCCTTCGGCCGTCGCCTGCAGCTCGACCATCCGCCCGTCCTCGGTCATCACGCAGTTGAGGTCGGTCGAGGCGTGGAAGTCCTCCGCGTAATCGAGATCGACCACCGGCGTGCCCTCGACGATGCCGCAGCTCACCGCCGCCAGGTGCTGCCGCACCGGGATCTCGGCGATCATGCGCGCGTCCTTCATCCGCTTGACGGCCATGTAGAGCGCCGTGAACGCGCCGGTGATCGAAGCGGTGCGCGTGCCGCCGTCCGCCTGCAGCACGTCGCAGTCGAGCGTGATCGTGCGCTCGCCGATCTTCGACATGTCGACGGCCGCGCGCAGCGAGCGGCCGATCAGGCGCTGGATCTCGTGCGTGCGGCCGCCGACGCGGCCCTGGATCGCCTCGCGCGCTCCGCGGTCGTGGGTGGCGCGTGGCAGCATCGAGTACTCGGCGGTGATCCACCCCTGGCCGGTGCCGCGGCGGTGCATCGGCACGCGGTCCTCGACGCTGGCGGTGATCCACACGCGCGTCCGCCCCATCTCGATCAGGCACGAGCCTTCGGCGTGCACGTTGACACCCAGCTCGATCTTCACCGCTCGAAGCTGATCCGGCGCGCGGCCGTCGTGGCGCGCGGCCGTGCCGGTCACCGTCCTAGAAGCTTCAGTAATAGCGTCGTCCCCTCGAAGAAAACATATAGCGGGATGAACATGATCAGGGGCGTGAGTGGATCCGCTCCCGGCGTCAGGAAGTTGGCGATCAGACCGAGCGCGAGAAAGAAGTAGGGCCGCCGTTTGTAGAGCCACTTCGTGTTCACGACTCCCAGCATGCCCAGCACGAACAGCACCACCGGCAGCTCGAAGACGATGCCGAAGCCGATGACCATCAGCAAGACGAAGCTGAGGAACTGGCTGAGGTCGGGCAGGTAGTTGACGTCCGGTGGCGCGAAGCGGTTCAGGACGTTGATGTAGAGCGGCAGCGCGAAGACCGCGACCGAGACGCCGACGAGGAAGAAGAAGACCGTGGCGACGACCAGCGGCAGGACGAAGCGCCGCTCGTGCGGATGCAGCCCAGGGCTGACGAACCACCAGATCTGCTGGATGACGATCGGCCCCGCCAGGATCACCCCGATGTACATCGCGACCTTGAGCTCGTTCAGGATGCCGCCCGCGGGCTGCAGGTACACCGCGTGGTGGAGGTCGGCCCGCGTGATGAGGAACGTGATCACGCGCGAGGAGATGAAGAACGCGAACACGGTCGCCACCGCCCATGCGATCAGGGACACGATGAGCACGCGGCGCAGCGCCTCCAGGTGCTCGATGACGGACATCCGCTCGTCTTCGACCGGAGCGCTCGCCCGGGGCGCGCGCTGAAGAACCCTACCGAGTAGGGCCACTAGCTCTTGGTCGAGTCAGCCTCGGACGTCGACGAGCCCGTGCCGGCGGCTGTTTCGGCGGGTCTTTGCGTGTCGGGCTTGGCGGCGTTGGTCACCTCGCTGGTGATCTCGTTTGTCGCCTTGCGGAATTCACGCATCGCCTTGCCGACAGCGCCACCAAGCTCGGGCAGGCGGCCGGGACCGAAGATGATCAGCACGACCACCAGCAGAAGCACGATCCACATCCAGTGAACTCCGAACACTTCGAGCCGATTATAGGCTCCGGCCCGTCAGCGCCCGGTCAGGAAAGGATCAATAGACCTTGATCGTGATCGAGCTGATCGTGTCGTTCGAGGTGAGGAGCTGGACCTTGTCCATGCCCGAGATCACGGTCCCGAAGCGGTTGTAGACGGCGGTCGGCCCGGGGTCGGGCCAGGCCGCCTTCTGGATGAAGAACTGGCTGCCGTTGACCGCGCCGCCGGGCACGCGGGCCATGCCCACTGAGCCCAAAGCCCACGGCGTGGCCGTGGTCTCGTCCGGCAGGTTGTACCCGGGGCCGCCCCGGCCGTCGCCGCGCGGGTCGCCACCCTGTACCAC
>JBKPCW010000100.1:0-5513 GCA_046727555.1 Candidatus Dormiibacterota bacterium
CAGCGCGTCGATCTCGGTCCGCCGGATCGCGTCCTCCTCGGGCCCGATCGCGTGGTCCGGCTCGCTGCCGTTCAGCTCCACGAGCCGTGGCCTGGCGCCTCGGACTCGATTGCGCACGACATTGACCGCGATCCGGTGCAGCCAGGCCTTCTGCTTCAGGTCCCGAATGCGCTCCGGCGGGTACGTGACCAGGGCCCGGTAGGCGCGCAGGAACGTGTCCTGGGCCACCTCTTCCGCGTCGTGGCGATTGCCCGTCAGGGCCAGCCCAAGCGCGTAGATGCGGTCCTGATGATCGAGCACCAGGCGCTCGAAGACGCGTTCCGTACCTTCCATCGCCCTCCTAAACCCGCCCCGCGGGCGCCGGGTTGCAAACGAGGCGGGAACCATGATGCGACCCCTGGTGTAGATGATGCGTTCCGATGGAGGGCCGGCCAGAGGACGAATCCGGACTCGTTGCACGCGCCCAGCGCGGCGATGAGGCCGCCTACGAGGAGATCGTGCACCGGTACCAGCAGCTCGCGTTCCGCACCGCCTACGTCATCACCGGCTCGGCGGCCGACGCTGAGGACGCGGCGCAGGAGGGCTTCGTCAAGGCCTATCGCGCCCTGGGCCGCTTCCGGCCAGGGGGCGAGCTCAGGCCGTGGTTGCTGCGGATCGTCGCCAACGAGGCCCGCAACCGTGTCCGCTCTTCGGGCAGGAGGCACCGCCTCGAGCTGAGGTTGACCGAGGGCTTCCGCCAGGGGGATGCGGCCCCATCCCCCGAGGCGGTGGCCCTCGCGGGCGACGAGCGTCGGCGGCTCCTGGCGATGGTCAACGCCCTGAGCGAGGAAGACCAGAAGGTCATCGCCGCCCGGTACTTCCTCCAGCTCAGCGGGGACGAGACGGCGTCCGTGCTGGGCATCGCCGAGGGCACCGTCAAGTCACGGCTCTCCCGCGCGCTCGCCCGGCTGCGCGTCAAGGTGGAGGAGGCGGCGCGTGCCTGAGCTCGAAGACCAGCTGACCGCGCTCGCCACCGCCATCGAGTGGCCGCCTTCTCCTCCCCAGATGTGGCGAGGTGTGAGCCCAAGGCTGACGGAGGGGCGGCGCGAGCTGAGATGGCGCAGCAGGTGGGCCCTCGCCGCCGCCGCGGCCCTTCTCATCGTCGCCACGCTCCTGGCCTACACCCCCACCCGCGACGCGATCGCCGGCTGGCTGAACCTCCACACCCGCATCACGCGGACCGAGCACCCGGCGACGCCCTCGCCCCGCCCATCGGGGCCACTCGGCCAGAGCCTCGGCCTGGGGACACCGACCACGCTCGAAAGCGCGCAGCAGCAGCTGGGCTGGAAGATCGCCGTCCCCGCCGCGCTCGGCTCGCCCGACGCGGTCTACATCGACCTCGGAGCCACGGTGCCGTCGGGTGGCGAGGTGTCGCTCGTCTACGCCTCACGCCCAGGCATCCCCGTCTCCGGCATCACCGGCGTCGCCGTCCTGGTCACCGAGGCGCGCGGACGGACCGATGAGCAGTTCTTCGGCAAGACCCTCGGGCCCGGGGTGACGATCCAGCCGGTCACTGTCAACGGCCACTCGGGTTACTGGATCTCCGGTGAGCCGCACCAGTTCGTGATCGTCGACGCCAACGGCAATCCATACCCGGAGACGCTTCGCCTCGCCACCAACACCTTGATCCTCGACGACGGCGGCACGGTAGTCCGCGTCGAGGGCGACATGAGCAAGCAGCAGGCACTCGACATCGGGAGGTCGCTCGCATGAAGAAATCCGCCACGTGGATCTGTCTCGTCCTCTTCGCCGCCGCGTGCGCGGCCGTGGAAGGTCCTCGCTCCAGCGCCGGCGACAAGCTCTATGAAGCCGTCGCCGGGAACACGGTCGCGGTCGTCGACTCGGCCTCGAAGTCCACCGGACGGCGCCTGGCCCTCGGCGTCGCGTCCGCGAACTGGGCCCACCTCTACTCCATCTCGGGCGCGGCCCTGGTCGACACCGACCCGGGCACCGGCGCTGTCCAGCGCTCGACACAGGTCGGCCCTTCCTTCCACCTGCCCGTGGCGACCGCCAGCGGGATGCCCGGCGGCCTGTCACCCGATGGGTCGTGGCTCGTCGTCGAGTCGTCCGACCGGCGCGCGACGCACATGCTCGTCATCGACACCATCGCGATGACGGTCTCCCACCGCGTCGACCTCGCCGGTGACTTCGAGTTCGACGCCATCGACAACTCCGGCGGCGCCCTCTACCTGATCCAGCGCCTGAACGGGCGGGAGTACTACGTCCGCCTGTACGACCTGACGTCGGGGACGCTGACGGACAACATCGTGATCGACAAGAGCGACGGCAACCAGGCGATGACCGGGCTGCGGCTCTCGGGCGTGCCCTCGGTCGGCGGCCACTGGCTGTTCAGCATGTACGTGCGCCAGGACGAATCGCCGTTCATCCACGCTCTCAGCCTCGACGGACCGTTTGCGTTCTGCCTCGACCTTCCCGGCTCCGGCCCGAACATGCACTGGTCGCTCGCGCTCAGCAACGACGGCTCGCGACTCTTCGCCGTCAACACCACGACCGGCGTGGTCGCCGAGGCCGGCACGGGCGCCAACGACGCCCCCTCGATCCTGCGCACGGCGCGATTCGAACCGATGACGGCCTCCGCCGCGGGCGCCTCGAGCGCGGCTGTGGTCAGCGGCGGGACGCTGATCGCGGGCGGCCCATCCGGCCTGGTCTGGATCGACACTTCGAGCCTCCGCGTCACCGGCCGCTCGCTCGCCGGCTGGGCCGTGGCCGGAGTCGGCCTCAGTCCCGACGGCGCCAAGCTCTACGCGGTCGGAGACTCGGGCCGTGTCGCCGTGATCTCGCTCGCGACGCGCGACGTGACCGCCGTTTTCGACCCCGCGGCGGGCCGTCCGATGGCGCTCATGAGGGTGGCTGCCGCTTAGCCGGGTCCGGTTCGTAGCCGCGGCACCGCGTCACCGGCAGGCGCGGGTACTGGGGAAACGACGGGTCGGTCCGTGACCGCTCGCACATCCAGAAGACGCTCCGCGTCCCCTTCACCGTCCGTGAGTGCCGGCAGGTAGCGCACAGCCCAGGGTCCACGAGTCCAAATCATGTAGCCCCTCGCGCGCTTGCGTCGGAGCATGACCCACGTGATCGTCACAACGAGGCATACGTTGCCCGTGACGTGTCAGATCACTCCGAGAGAAAGGTCAGGTCTTGGTAAGCGCCGGGAGCTTGCTGAGGGCGGTGACCAGGCGCTCGAGCGAGCTGTCGATGCCGTATTTCTTGCCCAGCGCCGCGACCATCTCCGGCTCCTCGGGGTAGCGGCTTCGCCGCCCGCGCGGCACCTTGATCTTGAGGTCGCGCACGGGCGGCACCACCTTGAGCGCCTTGCGCAGGTAATCGGCGTGCTCGTTCTTGAACACGCCCGTCTCGAGCATCTTCTCGACGGTGCCGTAGCGCGTCACGAGCTGGGCCGCCGTCTTGTCGCCGATGCCGGGAATGCCAGGCAGGCCGTCGGACGGGTCACCGCGCAGGATCGCGTAGTCGGAGTACGTCTGGCCCGGAATGGAGTAGCGCCGTCTCACCTCGGCCTCGTCGACCTCGGCCGGGCCGCCCTTCTGGGGGTAGAGGACGATGACCTCGCGGCCGCGGACCAGGCCGAAGAGGTCGCGGTCGCCGCTGGCGATCTCGATCGGGGGCTTCACCTTGGCCGCGAGCGAGGCGACGATGTCCTCCGCCTCGTAGCCCTCGAGCCCGACGACGTCGACGCCGACCACCTTCAGCGCGGTGAGAATGATCGGCACCTGCGGGATGAGCGCGGGCGGGATGGGCTCCGCCACGCGGTGCTCCTTGTAACCGGGGATCAGCTCCACTCGCCAGTCGGGCCGCCAGTCCTCGTCGGTGGTGAAGGCGAGGTGACGCGGCTTGCGGTCGTTGACGTAGCGCGCGAGCGTGTCGAGCGTGCCCCGCACCGCGTTGACGAGCACGCCGCCGGGACCGCGCATGGTCTGCGGGATCGCGTAGAAGGCGCGAAAGAACATGCTCGAGCCGTCCACCAGCAGCCACTCAGGCAAGGCTGAAAGAGCGTAGCCGACGGCTAAGATCGCGGCGGCTTGAGGCTGATCAGGTTCGCGGCGGTCGCGCTGCTGGCGGCGGCGCTCGCTTCGTGCTCCCTGACGCCCGCGCCCCATCCGAGTCCCCAACCCACACAACCCGCTCAGGCCGCCGACCTGCGCGCGCAGCTGGACCTGCTGCTGACGGAGCACGTGATCATCGTGGCCAAGGAGTCCGCCGCCGCGCTGAACAGCTCCGCCGCGTACGGCGCCTACGCCGCACTGCTGAGCACCAACGAGGCCGCTCTGAGCCTGCTCGTCCGACGGGCGGTGGGAAATACGACCGCCGACGCTTTCTCGCGCGCCTGGCGGGCGCTCAACGCCGACCTGGTCGACTACGCCATCCGCATCGCCGCCCACGACGGCGACAAGGCGGACGCTGACACAGCGCACCTGACCGCTGCCACGATGCCGGCGGTGGCCGACCAGCTCGGCGACATCACCCTCGGCCGGCCGCAGGCGCTGCTCGAGGCCGTGACGAGGGAGGTGACCGCCATCCGCGACACGATCAACGGATCGGCCAACCACGAGTACGCGGCCATGTACACAAGCCTCGGCAATGCCGTCAGCACCGCCATGGCCCTGGGCGATCTGATGGCCGACGGCATCGTGCGCCGGTTCACGGACAGGTTTCCCGGCGAGCAGAAGTCGCAAGAGGTCGCGCGCCGCGTGCGTCTCAACGTGTTCCTGCAGGAGCGCGCATACCTGGTCACGATGGCGACCGACGCGCAGGTGAACGCCCGCCCTGGCGAGAAGACACAGGCGCTGCACGCCCTGTCCACCAATCTCGACTTCATCGCCGGCGACGTGACCGACGTTCGACTCCGCCAGCTGCTGGCCGACGAGGTGGTGACGATTCAGGCCTACGCGACGGCCGGCGACGACAGGTCCAGGCAGGCTCTGAACGAGAGCTTCGCGAACAGGCTCGCGGACGTGACGAAGGTACCGTCCAGCGTCGTCGCCAACCAGGTCGGCGCGACCATCAAGGTGATCGACGACCAGCGCGCGAAGAACTCGGAGGACATCGCCAACGATGACCGGGCCGCCGCGACGGCGACGCAGCCGATCGCGGACTCTCTCTAAGAGTCGAGCGCGGCGGCGATGATCTCCAGGCCTGTCGCGGCCTCCTCGTGGTTGAGCACCAGCGGCGGGCTGATGCGCACCGCCCGAGTGCCGGCGGTGAGCAGCAGCAGCCCCCGTTCGAAGGCCGACTGAACCAGCTTCGCCGCCAGCTCAGGGGTCTTGAGCTCGACCGCGAGCATGAGCCCGATCCCGCGCACGTCGGTCACTTCCTTGTGCGAGGCGGCGATCTCGCGCAGCCCGTCCTGCAGCTGCGCACCCACCTTGGACGCGTTGTCCATCAAGCCATCCTCCAGCAGGTCCAGGGTGGCGATGCCGGCGGCGCAGGCGAGGGGGTTC
>JBKPCW010000101.1:0-8869 GCA_046727555.1 Candidatus Dormiibacterota bacterium
GCTCTCCGTCTCGCTCAGCAGGTCCTTCAGGCGGTCGAGCGCCTGCTCGCGCAGCGAGTCGTTGAAGGTGCGCAGGCTGCCCTGCACGATCACACCTCGCGGCACGATGTTCCACGCGCCGTCGCTCGCGATGTTGCCGACGGTCGTGTGGCACTGCACGCCGTCGTGCTCCAGGCCTTCGACCACCGTGTGCAGCCGCTCGACGAAGAAAGCCTGCGCCGCGAGCACGTTGCCGCGGCGGCCCATCATCCCGCCGTGCCCGCCGGGTCCGGAGAACCTGACGTCGAATGCGTCGGAGCCGGCCCACAAGAGACCGGGCCGAGTGATGACCGTGCCCGACTCCATGAAGCTCACGACGTGGAGCCCGATCACCACGTCCGGCTTCTGCTCTTCGAGCAGCCCGCGGGCGATCATCGCCTTGGCGCCTTCGACGATCTCCTCCGCCGGCTGGAACACGAAGAGGTACTTGCCGCTGAGCTCGGCGATCCGCTCGATGAGCGTGCGCGCGACGCCGATCATGATCGCCATGTGTGCGTCGTGGCCGCACGCGTGCATCCGCCCGTCGATGGAAGAGCGGAAGTCGACGCCGGATTCCTCGTGGATCGGCAGTGCGTCGATGTCGGCGCGCAGCATCACGGTCTTGCCCGCGTGTCCGGTGTCGAGCAGCGCGACCGCGCCGGTCTCGGTGGGGCAGGTCTTCAGGTCCAGGCCCATCTCGTGCAGCCGGTCCTTCAAATAGCGCGACGTCTCCTGCTCGCTGAAGCTGACCTCGGGGTACTTGTGGAAATAGCGCCGGAGGTCGACGACGTCGGCGAGCACGGACCTGCTGGGTAGCGGGGTGGATGCCTCTTCAGTCATGGACGGCGACGAGACTGTAACCGCGCGCCGAGGCGTGCACGAACGTGCCGCCGAGGCCGGGCTCGAGCTCGTCGAGGCGCCGCCGCAGGGTGAGCAGGGCGGAGTGGACTGTGGAGTGCGCGGCGTTGTTGCGGAAGAGGCCCGCCTGGATCAGGTCGCGGGCCGTGGCCGGCTTCGACCCCTGCGCAAGAAAGAGGACGAGGGCAGCCTGTTGCTGGGTCAGCCGCGCCTCCCGGTCGCCGAACTTCACGGTCCGCCGCGTCGGGTCGAACTCGAGGCGGCCGAAGCGGTACGTCCCCGGCCGGCCGGTGCCCCGCTCGACCAGGCGGGCGGCGAGGTCGGAGTAGATGTGCGCCATGGGCACATTGCCCTTGACGAAATAGGAGCTGGCGCCGAGCTCGTAGGCGCGGCGGATCGAAGCCGAGTTCACCTGGGCGGCCGAGAGCACGATCACCGGCAGCCCGGGGTGGTGCTGCCGGATCCAGGTCAGGAGCTCGAACCCAGCGTCCTCGCGCTCGTCGAGGACGAGGTCGAGGAGCACCGCGGCCAGCCGCTCGTGCTCGAGGAGGTCGCGCGCCTCGGCGGGTGTGGCGGCTACGGAAGGTCGGTAACCGAGGTCGTGAAGGTCGATGCGCAGCTGCTGCAGCATGGCGGCCTCGTCCTCGACGACCAGCACGGAGGAGCCGAGGACTTCCGCCGGCCGGTAGACCTCCAGGCCTGGCGGCAGCGGCGGCAGCCGTACCTCGCGATGGCGGCCGGCACCGGCTCCGCGGCCGTCAATGCTGGGATTTTCCAAGGTCCTATCTACACTATTTTTAATGATTATTCACTCCGCTAGAATGCTCAAATTCACCTGGCCTCCGGCATACTTTGTGCCGGACCTGGCGTAATTGGAAAAACAAAGGGGTAAATTGGGGATGACGTGGCGATTCAAGGTCCAGGGTGTGGTCCTCGCAGTCATGATCCTCGGTCTGCTCGCCCTCGCGGCGGGCGCGACGTGGATCGATGGCGGCACCGACGACCTCTTCAGCTGGATCTAGCAAGCTTCTAAGAGGAGTTCGCCCGACGTTCGCGTGAGCGTCGGATGGCGACCGGGAGGAGGGCATAGAGGTCCGCCCGGTCGACGGCTTTGCTCATGTAGCCCACAACGTCGGGATCGTCCGTTCCCGACGGGAACACCGGATACGCGGTGTAGAAGATCACCGGCACCTTCTGGCCGCGCGCCCGCAGCTCGTTCAGCAGTCCCCAGCCGTCCATCGGCTCCGGGAGCATCAGGTCGATGATCGCGACCTCGGGTCTGTCCGCCTGCGCCCGGATCAGCGCCTGGTCCGCGTCCTCGGCGATGGAGACCTTGTAGCCCAGCATCTTCAGGTCGGTCTCGAGAATCACGCGCCACGCACGCTCGTCGTCCACCACGAGGACCGTGGAGCCCCGCAGTTCCTCCGGGGTCGGCGCTATTGGCTTCGGCGGGGTGAACGGCACCTGAATCTGGCGCAGTATATCCATGGCAATGGCAACTCCAGCGCGGCGTAACGGCCGATCGCACGCGGCTTCGGCGGTGGTGAAGGCCGTGGTGCGCAACCAGGCCGTGACCGGGCACGCTCGGCCCGCGCGCCGGAACGGCGCCGGCACCTCGGCCACCGCCCTCGTCCAGGAGCTCGGCACCTGCGTCACCGAAGCCGACCTGCTGCAGGTCCTTTATCGCGGCCTCCAGGGCCGGTTCGACTACAACGCCATCAACCTCCAGGTGCTGGAGCGCGAAGGTTGGTACCACTCCCTCGTCCTCGACGCAGGGGTGCTGCAGGACGTCCGCCGGCGCCCGGTCCGCGAGTCGACGGTCGCGAAGCTGTTCGCCAACCCCACGACGACGGTCCTCCCGATCGAGCCCGCTCGCCTCATGGCCGGCAAGGGCCCCGGCATCCGGGTCACGAACCGACTCGCGATCTGGGTCCCGGTCATGCACCAGGGCGAGCTGATCGGGAGCGTGATCTACCACACGAACCGCAAGCGGCGGGTGCCTCCCGCCGAGATGGCCTTCCTCGAGGACGTCCACCGCCGCCTGGGCGTCCTCCTTGCCAACGCCTCCCTCAACGAGCTGACCCGCAACCAGGCGCGCCGTCTCCAGGCCCTTAACAGCATCGCCCGCGCGATGACCTCCACCCTCGACGAGACGAGCGTGGTGATCGGTCTCTACGACACGCTGCGCGAGCTCCTGCCGGTCGACACCCTCGAGATGGTCACGATTCCGGACGGGGCGGAGCGCGCCCGCTACCTCAAGATGGATGGCGGCGCCGCGCCGAGCGCACGATGGCTGCCGGCCCGCTCGCCGCTGGCGCTGACCGCGCGCGAGGTGGTCGCCAACGGCAAGCCCGTCATCGCGCACGAGCCCCAGTCGTCTCTCTGGGTCCCGCTCAAGGAAGGTGGTGCGGCGCGTGGCGCGGTCGGCATCAAGTGCTCGCGGCCGTACATGTACGAAGACTCGACGGCGGCCTTTCTCGAGCTCGTCTCGGACGAGGTGACGCTGGCCCTGCGCAACGCCCGGAGCTACGAGGCGCTCGAGGACCAGCGGCGCAGGCTGGAGGCGGTCAACTCGATCGGACGCCGGCTGGCGTCCAGCCTCGACAAGTGGTCGATCATGCGCACGCTGCGCGAGGAGCTGTCGGCGAACCTGAAGTTCGACGGCTTCATCCTGGCGACGATCACGCAGAGCGCTGACGGACCGGTGGCCGAGGGCTACCAGTACGTCGCCGGCGTCGAGGAGGTCGTGCCGCCGGTCGCTCTGGCCGTGACCGGACCCTCGCGCGAGGCTTACGAGACGGGGAAGCCGGTGCTCGTGCGGAACAACCCGTGGCGCAGGTCCTTCGAAGAGCGCGGCCTCGAGCCGGAGGTGTGGACGGTCGGGCAGGGCGCGGCCGTGTTCGTGTCCGGACCGCCGGGCGACGAGCGCAAGGTGTCACGTTCCTTCGTCTGGGTGCCCGTGCTGAGCGGCGAGAGGATCACTGCCATGCTCTCCCTCCAGTCGTACACGGAGGGCGCGTTCGACGACTGGCACGTGACGCTGCTCCAGGACGTGGCCGCGCACGTCAGCCTCGCCCTCGCCAACGCCGACCACTTCGCCCAGGCACAGACGGAGCGGGCGCGCCTGGAGGCGCTGCACAACCTCGAGATGAGCATCGCCGAGGCATCGGACGAGCGCCAGCTCGCCGACGCGCTCTTCTCGGTCGGCGGGGAGTACCTCGGATCGACGCACATGGTGCTGGCCTACGTCGACGTCGCCGGCCTGGTGTCGGGCTTCGCCGCCGAGCGCGGCCACCCCGCGGCCGGGATCGGGCCGGTGGCGATCGACAACGCGCCGTTCTTCCGGCGCATGATCGAGGCCGGCGAGGCGGTGCTCGACGTCGGCGAGCCGGAGCCCGAAGACCTCGGCGGCCCGTTCGGCAGCTACGTCTTCAGCCGCGCGCCCAGCCACGTGGTGTGGGCGCCGATCATGCAGAACGACCGCGTCGTCGCCGGCGTCGTGGCGATGCGCAACGACGGCGGCACGTTCTTCGCGACTCACCTCAAGCTCCTCGAGGCGGCGATGCCGGTCGTGGGCATCGCCCTGCGGACGATGCGTCTGCACCACGCCAACGAGCTCGCGCTGGCGCAGTCCGTGCGCATCCAGGAGCTGGCGGCGCTCGCCGGCCACGAGCTGATGAGCGTGGTGGCGAACATCGCCGACCAGGCAAGGACGATGCTCGAGTGCGCGGGCACGGTTTGCTGGGCGTTCGACACCGAAGGCCGTGTCACCGCCACCCGCGGCAGTGGCGACGCGGCCGCGGAGGAGGTCCTCGGGTGGGCCGGTCTCAACTCCGACGACCGGGTCGCGCCGGCCGGCATCGTCAGCGGCACCGCCCACGAGTACGCCTGGAACCTCGTGCCTCTGTGGTACGGCGACCGACCCGTGGGCGCCATCGGCGCCGTGCACGCGTCGACCCTGGTCCCGGAGCCGAGCGCGGCGGCGCTGGACTTTGCGCGTCACGCCGCGGTGGCGATCGAGAACGCGCGGCTGGTGGCCGAGACGCGAGGCCGCATCCGCACCCTCGAGGCCGTGGCCGCGTTCACGGAGCTCACGCCGACGGAGCCCGACCGCGCGCGCTCCGAGATGGCGCGCCTGGTCAGCCGCGCGCTCGCCGGCTCGCAGGGCGAGCTGTGGCTGCTCGAGGACGGTGAGCTCGTGCGGCGTTCGGACAGCGACGAGGCGTCGCCGCGGGTGCCGGTGTCCGACAGCGCGCAGCTGCTCCGCGCCCTGACCTCGTCGGCCGGCGGGCGCCGCCTGCGCGCGCTGCTCGACCTGCTCGGAGCTCCGCCCGACGCCTTCGCCATCCCGATCCAGGTCGAGGGCCGGCTCGCGGGTTTGCTCGTGGCGCGGATGACCGCGGGCGGCGCCGAGACGCGACGGCTCGCCGCCGTGCTCGCGGGCCAGGCGGCGGTCCTGCTGGGCCAGCTCGAGCTCGTCGACGCGCTCGACCGCGAGCGGCGGATGATGAACGCGATCCTGCGCCACTCGCCGGTGGGCGTGATGCTCGAGGGCGCGGACGGGCGCATCGTCTACGCCAACCCGGAGATCGAGTCGATCTACAGCCTCCAGGCCTCGGAGATGCCGGGCCGCAAGCCGGACGAGATCTACGCCGCCGCCGGCGCCATCCCCGGCGAGGAGGCGGACTCCGACGGCACGATCGAGCTGCGGATGAAGGAACCCGACCGCACGGTGCACGTGCGCCGCGTCATCATCCCCGGCCTGGAAGGCGAGCCTGCCGGCGTGCTGACGCTGCACGAGGACGTGACCGCCCAGCGGCAGGCGCTCGAGGCCAAAGACCTGATGCTGCGCGCCATCGGCCACGAGGTGCGCAGCCCGGCGGCCGCGATGAAGAACACCCTCGCGGGGATCATGCAGTGGGACGAGACCATCGACTCCACCGGGCGGCGCACCCTGCTGCAGGAGGCGTACGAGTCTTCGGACCGGCTGCTGAGCCTGGTCGAGAGCCAGCTGATCATCGCCAAGCTCGAGACGCGGCACTTCGAGCCGGTGCCGGAACCGGTCGACATTCGCTCCACGCTGACCGGGGTCATCGGCGTCCTGGCCCATCGCTACGCGGAGCGCACGTCCGCGGTGGATGTGAACCTGCCTGACAACCTGCCGCCGGCCTTCTGTGAGCCGGCGCACATCGCTCAGGTCCTGACCAACCTGATCGGCAACGCGCTCGAGTACACGACCGGCTCGGTCCAGGTCGAGGCCCGCCAGGTCCAGCGCGGGTGGCTCGAGATCACGGTGGCGGACAACGGCCAGGGCCTGCCGGCGGCCACGCTCGACACGGTGTTCGAGAAGACCGGGCCCGCGGGCCGCAGCCGGTCCCAGGGCGGGCTCGGCCTCGGCCTCTACCTGTGCCGGCTCGTGGTCGAGCGCTCGTTCGGCGGCCGGATCTGGGTGGCGGCCAGCGACCGGCGCGGCACCACGTTCAGGTTCACGGTTCCGGCACGGATTCGCACCTGATCTCCGTTACAAGCTGAAATGAGCGCCGTGGCCCCGATGTGGGTGCGCGTCGGCGGCGGTCTCGAGTCGGTCCCGGACCGCGGGCGCCACGGTCCCGCGGACAGCGAATTCCCACCCCCCGGAGGGCCCTGGGAGCCGCTTCTCTTGAACGGGCGCCTGGTGGGGTGGGCCGAGCACGGCGGCCTGCGCGTGGCGAGGCAGAGCGCCGAGCTCGGCCAGCGGCTGGTCAACGAGGAGCGCGACCACCTTCTCGGCAGGCTCGGACACAAGCTGCGCTCTTCGGTGTTGGCGCTCCAGGAATCGGCGCGCCAGGCCGCGTTCGGCCGGCCGGAGCTCCTGGAGGGACTCTTCGAGCAGGCGCAGGAGGTGGGGCGCCGAGCGGCGGGACTCGAGGCGGCGGCGGTGGAGCCGAAGGACAGCGCCCGCGGCGTCGTGCTCGGGGCGGTGCTTAACCTGGCCATGCCCGCGGCGGCGAGCTCGGTGCCCGCGGACGCCGTGGTCCTCGGCTCCGAGCCGGTGATGGTCGAGGCCTTCACGCGGATCCGCGAGTGGCTGGCGGGCGACTCGCTGAGCGTCGGCGCGGAGGGCATGGGCGGCTGGTGGAAGGTCCGCGTCACCGCCAACGGTGAGCGTAGACCGCTCGCCGTGCCCGAGCTCGGCGAGCCGCTTGTGCGGCTCATCGTCGACACGCAGCTCAACGGGTGGCTCGACGCCAGCCGGCCGGACGGCGTCGACATCTACCTGCCCGCCCTTCACGCCCGCTAATTGACGGCGGTTACCCGCGTCGTCGCGCCGAATCCCGGCCCGTACACCGGCCCGGGGACCAATACGTGGATCGTGGATGCAGGCCCGGTCGTCGTCGTCATCGACCCCGGCCCCGACGACGAGGTCCATCTCGCCGCCTTGAACAGGCGCCTAGCCGCCAGGACGGTCGGTGCCGTCCTGGTCACGCACTCCCACCCCGACCACCTGCCGCTGGCAGCGCGGTTCGCCGCCCAGCACCGGGCTTCCGTGCTGCGTCATCCCGAGCTGGGCGACGGCGACATCGTGCGCGCGGGCAACCTGAACATGACCGCGCTCCACACGCCCGGCCACAGCGCGGACCACCTCTGCTTTCTCGTCCCCGAGGAGGGCGCGGTCTTCACCGGCGACCTCATCCTGGGCCAGGGCAGCTCGATGGTCACGTATCCGGAAGGCGACGTCGCCGCATACCTCCGCTCCCTCGACCGGCTGGCCGCGCTCGAGCCCCGGATTCTTTTCCCGGGCCACTGGGACCCGGTCATGGACGCGGCGGCGAAGATCGAGGAGTACCGCAAGCACCGGCTGGAGCGCGAGGCGCAGGTGCTGGCCGAGGTGCGACGCGGACCCGGCACCGCGACCGAGCTCACAGGCCGCGTGTATGGCGAGCTCGAGGAGAAGCTGATGGCGGCGGCGGAGATGACGCTGCGCGCGCACCTCCGCAAGCTCGTCGACGACGGCGTCGTGCGCGAGCGGGGGGAAGTGTTCGAGGCGTCCGTAAGCTAGGCGCCGATGACGCCGATCGTTTCTCTCTCCGCGCCCGAGCTTGAGGCCTGGCTCGCCGACCGGGGCCAGCCCGCTTACCGGCGCAAGCAGGTCTGGACGTGGCTCGCTCGCGGCGTGGCCGACTTCGAGGCGATGAACGACATGCCGGCGTCGCTGCGCGCGGCGTTGGGGCACGATTTCCGCGCCACCTCGCTGCGCCCGCTCGCTACTTCCGTGGCCGACCACGGCCTGACGACGAAGACGCTGTTCGAGCTGGAGGGCGGGCATTCGGTCGAGGCCGTCGTGATGCGATACGCGGACCGCTCCACGCTCTGCATCTCGTCGCAGGCCGGCTGCCCCATCGGGTGCCCGTTCTGCGCCACGGGCAAGTTCCCGTTCGGCCGCAACCTGAAGGCGCACGAGATAGTCGAGCAGGCCCTGGACGCGGAGCGCGTGCTGGCCGGCGAAGGCCGGCGCCTTTCCCATGTCGTCTTCATGGGTATGGGCGAGCCGATGGCGAACTACCGCGCGGTGGTCGAGTCGGTGCGCCGTCTGGCCGACCCCGAGCTGCTCGGCATCAGCCCGCGGCGCATCGTCGTGTCGACCAGCGGGCTGATCCCGCGCATCGTGCAGCTCGCCGAAGAGAAGATCCCGGTCACGCTCGCCATATCGCTCCACGCTGCGCGCGACGAGCTCCGCGACGTGCTCGTGCCCATCAACCGCAAGTACCCGGTGCACGACCTCGTCCAGGCGGCCCAGGCGTATGGCGAGGCGACCGGTCGCCGCGTGAGCTACGAGTGGGTGATGCTCGCGGGCGTGAACGACACGCAGCGGGACGCGCACGAGCTCGGTGCGCTGCTCCGGCGCAAGCGGGCGCACGTCAACCTCATCCCGTTCAACCCCGTCGACGACACGCCCTACCACGCGCCCGACCGCGCGTCGATCCGCGCCTTCAAGCAGATGGTCGAGGCGCAG
>JBKPCW010000102.1:0-4617 GCA_046727555.1 Candidatus Dormiibacterota bacterium
GTCTACACCCCCGAGGGTCCGCGGGAAGCCGACGTTCAGGTCGCCGACGGCGTCATCACCCGCGTCGAGCCAGGCATCGAGGCGCCGGGCGCCGAGACAGTCGACGCGGCCGGTCTCTATGTCCTACCCGGCGGGGTGGACGTCCACGTCCACAGCCGTGACCCGGGCTTTCCCGAGAAGGAGGACTTCGGCACCCTCACCGCCGCCGCCGCCGAGGGCGGCGTCACCGCCGTCCTCGACATGCCCAACACGGTGCCGGCCGTCGACAGCGCAGGGGTCCTCGAGGCGAAGGCCGCGCTCGCGCACAGCAAGGCGCGCGTCGACTTCGGCCTGTGGGGCCTGATCCGCTCCAGCTCGACACCGGACCAGCTCGAGGGCTTGGCCGCGGCCGGCGCGGTCGGCTTCAAGGCGTACCTGGCCTACTCGTTCAGCCTGAGCCGCAAGCAGGTTCTCTACTCGCCCGGCGTCGAAGACCCGGACCTCGAGCCCCCCGCCGACTACGGCACCCTCGCCCGGCTCGCACCGGTCGTGGCCGCTCTGGGTCTCCCGCTCGCCATCCACGCCGAGGACCCGACGGTGCTGGCTGCGTTCCGCCGGCCGCTCCTCACGTACGAGGACCTGCTCGACTCGCGGCCGCCGGAGGCGGAGGCGGTGGCGCTGTCGGCGGCGGCCGCGGTCGCGCGGGAGTCGGGCGTGCACCTCCACATCGCCCACCTCTCCAGCGCACTGGGCCTGCGCGCCGCCGAAGACGCGATGCGGATCGGCACGACGCTGACGCTCGAGACCTGCCCGCAGTTCCTGCTCCTCACGGCGGAGGACTTCGACCGCTTCGGCGCGGCGATGAAGATGCTGCCGCCCATCCGCACCGCCGAGGACCGGGATGCGCTGGTCGACGGGCTGCGGCGCGGACTGATCGGCATCGTCAGCACCGACCACGCCCCGCACACGGACGAGGAGAAGGCGCGACCGTTCGAGGACGCGCCTGCGGGAAGCCCCGGCGTGCAGACGCTCTACCTCAGCTGCCTGCAGATCGCAAAAGATCTGGGCGACGTCTGGCTCGCGCCGCGCTGGGTCAGCGAGGCGCCCGCGAAGCTGGCCGGACTCGACAAGAGCAAAGGCGCGGTCGCTCCCGGCTTCGACGCCGACCTCGTCCTGGTCGATCCGCGGCGCAGGACACGCGTCACCGCGCGGGACATGCGGTCGCGGCAGAAACACGGCGCCCTGGAGGGCATGGACTTCGACTTCGCCATCAAGCGCGTGTATCTGCGAGGCGAGCCCGCCGGGTACGCGAGCAAGGCGCGCGGGCGCATGCTGCGCCCCGCGGTGGTGGTGCGGTGAGGCTCGGTGCCGTTGCGTTCGTGCTGCTGCTTGCCGCGTGCGGCGGCGGGCAGGCGTCGCCGACGCCGAGCCCGAGCGGGTCGCCGCTGGCGCAGGCCTCGGGCAAGCTGGGAGCCGAGGTGCCGATGCCTCCCGGCTTCCCCCTGGACGTGCCCGTCTACCCGAAGGCGCGGCTCACCCAGGCGGCCGGCTTTCCCACGAGCGGCCCGACCTCCTGGGGCATGGAGTGGCAGACGCTCGACTCCGTCGCCAAGGTGCAGGCGTTCTACGCCGACAAGCTGAACGGCGGCGACTGGACGATCTCGTTCACGAGCACGGCGAACGGTGCGTTCGCGGCGACCTTCAAGCGCAGGAGCACCAGCAGCGTCTCGGGCACTCTGGCGTGCAACGCGAGCTCCGGCGTGACGAAGATCCTGATGAGCCTGGTGACGCCCTCGTCCTGAGCTAGGCCCGGGCCCCGGCCCCGCGAAAGATCGGGTTCTGCACCAGCTCGCGCTCCAGGCTCGTCGCCGGGCCGTGACCCGGATAGAGCGCGGTGGTCGGGGGGAGGCGGAGCAGCCTGGTGCCGATGCTCATCATCTGGCGGCGCAGGTCGGTCTCCGGCATCTGCCGGCCGATGCCGCCGGCGAGGATCGTGTCCCCGACGAACGCGTGGTTGGCGATCACGAAGCAGACGCTGCCGGGAGTGTGGCCGGGCGTGTGCATGACCTGGACCTTGAAGTCGCCGAACTCGAGCTCGTCCCCGTCGACCAGGTAGCGGTCTGCCGAGCGCAGGAACTGCTTGGCGTCCAGCGTGTGGATGCCCGTCTGGCCTCCCGTGATCGCCTTGACGTCGTCCTTGCCGCCGACGTGGCCGGGGTGGCCGTGAGTGGCGAGGATGTACTTGATCTTCAGCCCGGCGGCCTGCTCGGCGATCTTGTCGGCCGGTGTGCCGGGGTCGACGATGATCGCCTCCTTGCTCCCGGCGTCGGAGACGATGTAGCCGTTGACCTCGCGGTCGAGACGGAGCTTGACGATCGAGAGCTTGCCCACTGCATCAGTATTTAACGGAATGGACCAGCGAGCGGCGGTGGTGGGGTTTGCGGCCCTGCTTCTGCTCGTGTGCCTTTACTGGACGTACGGCTACCTGAGGCGCCGCTCGAAGAAGCGCTACTGAGCTAGCTTTCGGCCGCCGCCTGGATCTTCTGGCGGAGCGCGTCCAGCTCGTCGAACTTGTCGAGCTGAGGCTTGGGGCGCGGCCGGTCCGGGTACTTGGCGATCTGCACCGCCTCCACCAGGAGCTCCATCTCCTCGGGCGTGAAGTTCAGCGTTTTGAGGACGACCTCCTTCACCTTGCCCGCTCCGGGCCGGTCGACCGTCTCCTTGATCACGTCGTCGGTGTCCTCGACGACCTGGGGCCGGGTCGGGCGGAAGAGGTCTTCTGACCCCGCGAGCGTGACGCGCTTGAAGTTCGGCATGGATTAATCCCTCAGTCCGGTGCCCGGTGATTTTCGACGATCTTCGCCGCCAGGGCACGGTAAGACCTGGCGCCGTCGGATTCACGTGCGTAGGTGAGAATCGATTGCCCGGCGAGCGGAGTCTCCGCGAAGCGGATCGAGTCGGTGATCCAGAAGTCGTAGACCTTGTCGCCATATTTTTCGCGCACGGCGGACAGCACCTCCTGCGAATGAAGCGCGCGATGCTTGTACAGCGTGGGCAGGATGCCGATCAGCTCCAGGCGCGGGTTGAGCCTGCGCTTGACGCGCTCCATCGTGACCAGCAGCTCCTGCATGCCCTTCAGCGCGAGGAACTCCGCCTGCAGGGGGACGAGGACCTCGTCCGCCGCGACCAGTGCGTTGATCACGATCAGGTCTAGCGAGGGCGGGCAGTCGATGATGATGAAGTCGTAGCGGCGTTGCGCCGGCTCGAGCTTGTCGCGGAGGATGCTCTCGCGACCGATCTCGTTGATGAGCTGGTTCTCCGCGCCGGCGAGCTCGATGTCGGCGGGGATGTAGTGAACGCCCATCTGCGGCGCCTCCTGGACCACGTCGGTGACCGTGGTCTCGGGGTCGACGAGCAGGTGGTAGATCGTCTTGTCCAGCTCGCCCTGCGGCTTCATGTACAGGGTGAGGTGGCCCTGGGCGTCCAGGTCGATGAGAAGCACTCGCTGACCGATCTCGGCGAGAGCGGCGCCCAGGTTGACGGCGGTGGTGGTCTTGCCAACCCCGCCCTTCTGCATCGCGACCGCGATCGTTCGGGCCAAGCGCTGCGAGTCTAACCCAACAGGGCAGTTCTGACTGGCTTCGGGGGCCCCTCCTCTAGAATTGCGGCCGCCTTGGTCATCGACATACTGGTCGTCATATTGGTGGTGATCGCGCTGATCACGGGCTTTCAGCGCGGCGTCATCCAACCTCTGATGGCCGAGATCTTCTTCTTCGGCACGCTGCTGCTCGTGTTCCGGTTCCACGACCAGTACACGAACGAGATGCAGAAGCTGCTGCACCTGCAGCCTGTGATGTCGGTGTTCGTGGCCTTGATCATCGCCGTGGTCATGGGCGCCATCGGCGGCGCGATAGGTGGCATGTTCCACCGCATGGAGGCGATCCGCGGCATCGATGGCCTACTCGGCGTCTTCGTCCACGGCCTCGTGACGCTCGTCGTCATCTACCTCGCGCTTTCGGCCCTGGTCACTCTCGACAACGCGTTCAAGCCGGCGATCGCGAATACCAACCTGACGCTCGCCCAGGTCAACCAGCTCGAGAACGAGATCCTCTCCAACCCGATCACCGCGGCCATGGTGTCGAAGTCGGACCTGCAGGCGCTCAAGGACGCGGCCGCCAAGGGCAGCGCCAACATCGACAACGTCGGCGGCATCCACCAGCTCGAGCAGATCTACACGAGCTTGGTCCAGCCGCAGCTGCACGGATCGCGCACGGTGCCCTTCATCCTCAGCTTCGGCAAGCACCTGCCGCTGATCGGCCGCGTGGGGCCGGACGACCTGCACCCGGTGCCTACGCCGGCGACGGCCTGCCCGTCGCCCAGCCCCAAGGCCACGGCGTCGCCCAAGCCGACCGCATCGCCGAAATCGACGGCGTCACCTAAGACCTCGCCCACACCGGCGCCCTGCCCGACCCCGAGCCCGACGAAGTAATAAGTTAAGCGCCGTGCTCGACCTGTCCTTGAGCGAGGACCAGCAGCAGCTGGTGGAGGCGGTGCGCGACTTCTGCGCCCGCGAGTTCGCCCCCAGGATCGCCGCCGACGACCGCGCCGGCCGGCACGACCCGGAGATCTTCGCCAAGC
>JBKPCW010000103.1:0-15672 GCA_046727555.1 Candidatus Dormiibacterota bacterium
GCCGAAGCCGGCGTGCAGCTGAACCTGCGAGTGGATGACGTTGCTGAGCGTCTTCCGGCCGTCCTCGACCACGGCGACGGAGGTCTCGTCGCAGCTGGTCTCGATTCCTAGAGTCAGTCCCGCGTCAGCAGGTCCCTGCGCAGGCCGCGTACGTCGGCATCGATGCGCTCGAGGTTCGACTCATACGCGCGGCGGAATCGTGGCGAGTGGATCGAGTCGGACCACATCACGATCGCGTCCTCGCCGTTGTCCGTGTAGTAGCCCTTGCGCCGGCCGATGACCTTGAACCCGAACGCCTCGTACATCTTCATCGCGTTCTCATTGGTGGTCCGGACCTCGAGCGTGATCCACTTCGCGCCCATCTCGTAGGCGGCCTGGACCAGGCCGGCGAAGACGATGCGGCCGTAGCCGTGGTGCTGAACGTCACGGCGGACCCCGATCGTGGTCACGTGCGCCTCGTCGTACATGCGCCACATCCCGCCGTAGCCGATGATCGTCGGGTCGAAGTCGGCGCCGCGGAAGCCGGCCGGGCGCTCGACGGGGCCGTCCTGCCGCAGGACGACGTAGTGCGCGCTGGCGCGTGAGGCCAGCTCGCGGTAGTAGGCGTTGCGCGGCCAGGGGGTGGCGAAGATCTCACGCTCGATCTCCTGGACGGTGTTGACGTCTGACTCGCGCATCAGCTCCAGCGAGAGCTGCTGCCGGATCTGGACCATCTACGCCTTCCTCTTCTGGGGGACTGAGAGCGACTGCATGTATTCGATCTCGAGATTACGATACGGCACTTCCCTCGCCGTTTCGAGCAGGATGATCGCCGCCTGCGCGAACGGCCGCAGCTCGCTCTCAGGCGTGAACCGGTGGCCCGCCGCGACGAACGGCCGGCGGTCGCTCACGTTGCCGACGAGCGGATGGCTCGTCGGGATGTCCGCCGGCTCGCCCAGCGCGGGCTCGGCGCCGGGCACCCGGTAGTAGCAGCGGCCGCGGCCCGCGTCGACCACCGCCGTCACCGGCTCGGCGCTGCGCGCGGCCTGCAGGTCGAGCGTGGGCAGCGGCACGATCGGGACCCGCAGACCCATCGCCAGCCCGAGCCCGAACGACACCCCGACGCGGAGGCCCGTGAAAGAGCCGGGGCCGGTGGCGACCGCGACCTTCGTCACCGGCCTCGACCGCGCGATGCGCCTGAGGGCCTCGAAGTCCAGGCGCGGAGCCGAGAGCTCCTCGACGACCGCGCCGTCGACCGTTGCCACGAAAGATTGCTTGGGCGACGACGTGTCAATGATCAAGATCATCGTTCGTCCTGATCAGGCGGCGGTCGCCGCCCAGGTGCTCGATCGCGATCCGGGCGGCGCCGTCCACGGCCAGGCGCTCGCCCCACTCCACCACCACGGCACCTTCCTCGGCCAGCTCTTCGAGGCCGAGGTCGCGGAGCTCGGCGGTGCTTTCGATGCGGTAGAGGTCGACGTGCGCGAGCTGGACGCGCCCGGGATAGACGCGCACGAGCTGGAAGGTTGGGCTGGCCACGCCCGACCCGGAACCCGTGCCCCGCGCCACGCCGCGGACGAAAGTCGTCTTGCCCGCGCCGAGCTCTCCCGTCAGGAGCACCACGTCGCCTGAGCGGAGACGCTCCCCGAGCAGCATGCCCGCCCGCTCGGTCTCGGCCGGCGAGGCGGTGACCTCCTCACGCAAAGTGGTCGTAGCCCGTCGTCTCGAGCTCGGACCCGACGACGATGACCTCGGGCTCCGCCGTCGTCCGGCCGACCACATGGAGGCCCGCGCCCCGGACAGCCTCCTCGGGTCCGACGCAGACCAGCTCCGCCTCCTCCCCGCTCGTGAGCGCGTCCTCGACCGAGGCGCCCTCGGCCCGCGGCACGGACGCCGCCTCGAGGATGCAGCCGGCGTCGGACATGGCCGCGAACTTCTCCATCTCGCGCACGAGGCCGTCGGAGATGTCGCCGCACGCGAGGCCCAGCGTGTTCAGCCGCCTTCCCTCGTCGATCAGGGGTACCAGGCGCAAAGGCCTCCGCTCGCGCAGCCCGACCGCGGCCGCGCCCAGCGGTCCCGTGACGCCAACCGTCCAGCCAGGCCTGGCGTCGGCGCGGGCGAGCGGTTTCGTCTCGGTGCGGCCGGCGACCGTCAGCGAAAGCACCGCCGGGCCCGAGGTCGAGCTCAGGTCGCCGCCCGCTATGGGCATGTGCCAGCGGGCGGCGAGCCAGTGCATGCCGCTGTAGAGCCCGGTCACGTGGTCGACGTTCCAGCGGTCTGGAATCGCCAGCGCCGCCAGCGCCCATTCCGGCTGGGCGCCCTTCGCGGCCAGGTCGCCGAGGGCCAGCGCAAGCGCACGCCACCCGGCGTCTTCGACGCTCATCCACTCGAGGTCGAAGTGCACGCCCTCGACGAACATGTCCACGCTTGCGACCAGAAACCGGTGGCCGTCGTGGATGACCGCGGCGTCGTCGTTGCCCGCGCCGGCGCCCAGGTAGGGCCGGATTCGTTCCAGAAGGCCCAGCTCACCAAGACCGCGAAGACTCACGCGGTCAGCATCGCACGGAGGCGGCGCGCGGCTGCCTCCGGGTCGGCCGCGTCCGCGACCGCCCGGATCACGCACGCCCGCCGCACGCCCGCGGCGACGAGCTCGCCGACGTTCGACTCGTCGACGCCGCCGATCGCGAACACCGGAACGCGGACAGCGGCCGCCAGCGCGGCCACGCCCTCCGGCCCGATGACGCTCTTGTGCGCCTTGATGGGGGTGGCGAACGCCGGGCCGCAGCCGACGTAGTCGGCCTCTGGCGGCACGGCGTCCGGCGTCGACGCCGAGACGCCGATCAGGAGCCGGTCGCCGGCGACCTTGCGCGCGGAAGCCGGGGAGAGGTCGTCCGGCCCGAGGTGGACCCCGTCAGCGCCCGAAAGCAGGGCGATGTCGACATGGTCGTTGACGATGAACAGCGCGTCGGAGATCGCGGCTCGCAGCTCGCGGGCGAGGTAGAGCAGCTCGCTTCGCCAGATCGACTTCTGGCGGAGCTGGATGACGTCGGCGCCGCCGCGAACCGCCGCCCTCGCGAGCTCAAGAAAGCCGGCGCGTGGGGAGTCGGGGGTGATGACGTAGAGACGCGCGGCTTCGAGCCTGCGTCTTAGCTCAGGATTTGCCGCAGCTTGTCCCGGAACGCCTCAGGGGCGACGTCGCAGTCGCACGAGTGCTTGACGACCCGCTTCAGGTGCTCCTGGAACTCGTAGTGGTCCATGCAGTCGGGGCACCCTTCGAGGTGGAGCTGCACCTCCAGGGCCTCGGTGTTCGTCAGCTCCCGATCGACGAAGCGATCGAGCTTGTCCGCGCACTGCTCACATCTCATGCCTGCACCTGGCCCTGGCCGCTTGGCCGCACGATACCCGATTCGAGCGCGTAGTCATAGAGGGATCTTTGGAGCTGCTGGCGGGCGCGGTGGAGGCGGGACATGACCGTCCCGATGGGCACGCCGAGCGTCTGCGCAGCGTCCTTGTAGGAGAAGCCCTCGACGTCGACGAGCAGGACCACCTCGCGGTGGAGGGGGGGCAGCTTGTCGACCGCGGCCACGACCTCCGAGGCCGCGATCTTGTCCAGCACGTCGGCCTCTGGCCTGGCGCCCTCGTCGCGGAGCTTGTCGTAAAGCACGAAGTCGCCCGCGTCGTCGAGGCTGACGTCTTCCTTGCGCGCCCCCTTGAACCGGTCCCAGAAGAGGTTGCGCATGATGGCGAAGAGCCAGGCCTTCATGTTCGTGCCCCGCTGGTAGCTGTGCTGGTAGCGGAGCGCGCGCAGGTAAGCCTCCTGGACGAGGTCCTGCGCCTGGTCCGGGTCGTGCGTGAGCCGGAGCGCGCCCCGATAGAGCGTGTCGAGATGGGTCAGCGCCTCCTCCGCAAAGGCGGTCTGGGCGGCGGGTTCCGCCATGAGTAAAGCCAGTTTAGGATCACCTGCCTTGCAACCTCTTGGAAATGGCAAGGTGGGAGCGCGTATTCCGGCGCCGGGCCCCAGACTCGCGCCGCTGCCCAAATCGTTTATCCTCCCCGAGGCCCAACCACGGTTGACTTATCCGAGGGGGTCCCCGCGAAATCACGGCGAAGCCTCTGATTTCGTGGGGATTGAGGAGGCTACGAATGCGTTCGATTCGCAAGTTCGTCGTTGGAGCCGGCACAGCCGGACTTCTGGCCGCAGGCGCTCTGCTGCTGTTCGCGCAGACGGGCGTGGCGGCGACCCGCTCGCTCGACGAGAGCCCAACCGCTGCACAAGCGACTCCGTCGGCGGCGTGCACGGCCGCGATCCAGGCCATCAAGGACGCGGTCGTGGCGGACCGGGCGGAGGACGCCGCCGAGCGCGCGGTCGCCAAGACCGAAGGCGCCGCGGCGGTGGACGACACCGAGGACGCCGCGGAACGGGCGAACTTCATCGCCCTGTTCAAGGCCGCGCGGAGCGCGTGCGCGCCGGCTGCGACCACGCCTGTCCAGCACACCTTCACGCCCTCGGCGGCCTGCACCTCTGCGGTCCTGGCGCTGAAGGCGGCCTGGGCGCAGGGCCGGCCGACCACCAGGGCGCAGTGGCAGCAGCTGCAGTCGCTCCTCCAGGCCGCGCGCACGGCGTGCGGTTGGAGCTGGGACCGCCGCTAGCTCAGGTTTCCACGGGCGGGCGCCGGCCGCTCCACGGCCGCGCCCGCTCGAGCTCGGCCGCCAGCCCGAGGATCACGTGCTCGCCCTGCGGCGGGCCCACCAGCTGCACACCGATCGGCAGGCCCGACGCGTCGACGCCGAGAGGCAGCGAGATCGCGGGCTGACCGGTGCAGTTGTAGGGGTACGTGAACGAGACGAAGTCCATGTACTCGTCCCCGGCCGTGGCGAGCTCGGCGCCCAGCGTGTTGAGGCGAGGCGCGGTGGTCGGCAGCGTCGGCGTGACCAGCACGTCGTGGTCATCCCAGAACGCGACCACGACCCGGCTGTGCATGCGGACCGAGTCGACCGCGCGCACGTAGTCGATGGCCGTGACCTGCCTGGCGAAGGCCAGGCCGAGCTGGTTGAAGGGCTCGAGCATCGATTCGTCCGGTACCGGCAGCGACCCCAATCCCGACACCACGATCAGCTGGAATGGCCCGTGGAACGGTTCGGTGTCGGGCCCGCCCTCGGTGACCTCGTGGCCCATGTCCTCGAGCAGGTGGGCCACGTCCCTCACGCAGGCGGCGACCTCCGGATCGACGCGTGCGCTTGACGTGGTCGTGAATCCGATTCGCAGCTTTCCACTCGGACGGCGCGCGGCGGACGCGAAGGGGACGCCGTCGCTCGCCGCCCAGTACGCGTCCCCAGGCAGGTGGCCCGCCACGGCGTCGAGACCGGCTGCGGCGTCGGCCACGGTACGGGCGATGACGCCATCGGTGGCAAGCCCCGCCCAGTGCTCGCCGAAGACTGGACCTGGCGAGATGCGACCCCGGCTCGGCTTCAGCCCGACGGTGCCGCAGCACGCGGAAGGGATCCGCACCGAGCCGCCGCCGTCCGAGCCGTGGGCGAACGCGCACAGCCCCGCGGCGACGGCCGCGGCCGCTCCGCCGCTGGACCCGCCCGGGGTGCGGTCGAGGTCCCACGGGTTGTGCGTCGCGCCGAACAGCCCGTGCTCGGTCGTCGGCCGGCTGCCGAACTCCGAGGTGTTGGTCTTGCCGAGGATGGGGCATCCCTGCTCCTTGAGCCGGTTGACGACGAAAGCGTCGTAGGGCAGCGTCAGGTCTTCGAAGGCCCTGGAGCCGAGGGTCATCGGGTAGCCCGCGACGGAGACGAGGTCCTTGACCGAGACGGGCACGCCCCGCAGAGGTGATTCGCCGCCGGGGGCGTCCGCCTGGCGGGCCTGCTCGAGAGCAAGCTCGGGCGTCGTCAACACGAACGCGTTGAGCACCGGGTTGAGCCGCTCGATGCGCCGGAGATACTGATTCGTGAGCTCGACCGACGAGATCTCGCGGCGCCGGATCGCGCCGGCCTGGTCGAGGGCGGGCGCGTACGGGTCCATCACCGCCGCTCCACCCGCGGACCGATCGATGTCAGCACCTCGTAGCTGATCGTGCCCGACCACTCCGCGACCTCTTCAGCGGTGATCGCCTGGTCGCCGTCGCGCCCGATCAGCGTCGCCGTGTCCCCCACCTGCACGCCTGGCACCTCGCTGACGTCGAGCGTGATCGCGTCCATGCTCACCATCCCGATCAGCGGCGCGCGCCGTCCCCGCACGAGCACGTGCCCCCGATTCGCCCTTGCGCGGTGGACTCCGTCGGCGTAGCCGATGGCCACGGTGGCGACGCGCGTAGGCCCCTCCGCCCGCCACAGCGACCCGTAGCCGACCGTCGCGCCCCGCTCGACCGTCTTCAGGTGCGTAATCACCGAGCGCAGCGCCAGCGCGGGTGTGGTGCCGGGCCACTCGCAGCCGTAGATGGAGATGCCGCAGCGCACGGCCTCGAGGGCGAAGCCTGGATGGCGGAGTGCTCCGGCGGAGTTGCACACGTGGCGCATCCCGGGTCCCACGTCGAAGCCCGCGACCGTCTCCAGGAACAGGTCGAACTGGCGCTGCGTCATGGCCGGGTCGGACTCGGATTTGGCGAAGTGCGTCCAAGTGCCGGCAAGTGTGGTGCCGTGCGATTCGTCGATGACGGTCGCCAGCGCGCGCGCCTCGTCGGGCGCGCAGCCGAACCGCCCCATGCCCGTGTCGATCTTGAGGTGGACCGGGACCGGGTCATCCGCGGCCGCGGACAGCGCCTCCGCCACCTCCCGGCTCGACACGCCGATGGAACACCCTGTGGCCGACGCCGCCCTCGCCTGGGCCGGCAGCAGCCCACCCATGACCAGGATCTGGTCCGGGTCGACCAGGCCCCGGAGCTGCGTCGCCTCTTCGAGCGTCGCGACCGCGAGCCCGGTCGCCCCGCCCTCCAGCGCCGCGTGTGCCACCGGGACCGCGCCGTGGCCGTAGCCGCCCGCCTTCACGACCGCGAAGAGCTTCGTGCCCCCTGGCAGGTGGGCGAGGATGCGCTCGCAGTTCGCGCTGACAGCGCCGAGGTCGACCTCAGCCCAGCGGAGCGAGGATTTCAGAGGCCGCCCTGCCGGAGCACGTTCATCACGACCGGGATCTCTGGCAGCAGGTCGCCGGCGAGCAGGCCGGAATCGCCGAGCCGCTCGGAGATCCGCCGCCCCGCGGCGGCGTGGACGTACACCCCTGTGACGGCCGCCGCGAACGGGTCCAGGCCCTGCGCCATCAGACCGCCGATGATTCCGGACAGGACATCGCCCGTCCCGCCGCTTGCCAGGGCGGGGACCTCGTGCGGGTCCTCACTCAGGCGGCCGTCCGGGTGGGCGACGACTGTGTGCGCGCCCTTCAAGACGACCACGGCGCCCCATTCCTTCGCCGCCTTCCGCGCCGACGCCGGGCGGTCGGCGTTGATCGCATCGGCCGCCTTGCCCGTCAGCCGGCCGAGCTCGCCGGGATGTGGGGTCAAGACGCGTCGCGCGCCCAGCTTGCCCTTCGACCGCGGCGAGTCGGCAAGGGCGTTGAGGCCGTCGGCGTCTATGACCAGCGGGCACCTCGCGTGGATCGCGAGGTCGACGGCGAGACGCCAGGTCGAGCTGTCGCGGCCGAGGCCCGGGCCGATGACACCGGCGGCAGCGCTCGCCAGCTGGCGCAGGATCGAGTCGTAGGCGGCATGGCCGACCGCGCCGGGCGCCACCTCAGGCACCGGCGTCGCCATGACCTCTGTGCACTTGGCCGCGAGGATCGGGTAGATCGTGTCCGCGACGAGCAGGCGCACCAGCCCGGCGCCGGCGCGGGCGGCGGCGGTCGACGAGAGGTAGGCGGCACCGGTCAGGCCGAGGCTGCCCGCCAGGACGACCACCGTGCCGAACGTGCCCTTGTGGGCGTCCTTCGGGCGTGGCGGGATCTGCACCGCGTCGGGCGCGGGGAGCATCGCGCCGGCGTCGGGTATCTCCAGGTGCGCCGTCGCGACCGCAAGCCGGCTGTGGTGGGTGATGCTGACCTCGACCTGAGCACCGCGGTCGTTGCCGAGGAGTCGGGCGCGCGGCGCGCCGTTGGGCCCGGGCAGGACCTCGATCTTGCGTCGGGGGAAGCAGATGCCCGTGCCGTCGAAGCACTTGATCACCGCCTCCTTGGCCGCCCAACGGCCGGCGAGGCGCTCGGCACTGCCGGCGCAGTAGGCGAGCTCGGCGGCGGTGTAGACCCTGGTCAGGAAGCCGGGGCCGGAGCGCTTGACGGCAAGCGCGATCCGATCAACCGATACCGCGTCTACGCCGATCCGCTGCACACGGCAATTATTCGACTGTGACGCTCTTGGCGAGGTTCCTCGGTTGGTCCACGTCCTGGCCGAGCTTGACGGCCACGTGGTACGCGAAGAGCTGCAGCATCACGGTGTTCAGGACGGCCGACGCCGCCTCTTCGACCTGGGGCATCTCGAAAACGTCCGTCGCCACGCCGGCGAGCGAGCGGTCGCCCTTCGTCACCAGCGCCAGCACCGGCGCGTTGCGGGCGACGATCTCGTGGACGTTGCTGACCATCTTGTCCTTGGTCGAGCTCGCCGTGCAGATGGCGACGACCGGGAACTGCTCGTCGAGAAGCGCGATCGGGCCGTGCTTCAGCTCGCCTCCTGACGTGCCCTCCGCGTGCACGTAGGAGATCTCCTTCAGCTTCAACGCCCCCTCGAGCGCGACCGGGAAGCCGATCCCGCGCCCCGCGTACATGAAGTTGCGGTACTTGCTGTAGGCGTGCGCCAGCTTCTGGATCTCCTCGTCCCTCGTGAGCAGGTCGCGGACCTGGTCGGGGAGGCGGCGCAGGGCCTCGACCAGCTCGCTGCGGCGCTCGGGCGAGATCCGGCCGTGCGCCTTGGCCAGCCGCATGGCGAGGAGGTACAGGCTGATGAGGTGCGAGTTGAAGGTCTTGGTCGACGCGACACCGATCTCAGGGCCGGCGTGCAGATAGATCGCGCCGTCGGAGTCGCGGGCCGCCGAGCTGGCGATGACGTTGGTCACGGCCACCGTCAGCGCGCCTCGAGCCTTCGCCTGGTGCAGCGCGACCAGGGTGTCGGCCGTCTCGCCCGACTGCGTGATGACGACGCTGAGCGTGTCCTTGCCGAAGGTCGGCCTGCGGTAGCGGAACTCGGACGCGTCCATCGCCCGTGCCGGGAGGCCGACCCAGTCCTCCAGGACGTGCTCGCCGATCATCGCGGCGTGCAGAGACGTGCCCATGCCGAGGAGGACGATCTCCTTGACCTTCCGCAACCGTTCCTCGGTGACGTCGAACTCGCGGAACGAGACCAGGCCGTCGTCGTTGAGCCGTCCGCGAGCGGCGTTCGCGATCGCCTCCGGCGTCTCGTGGATCTCCTTGAGCATGAAGTGCTCGAAGCCGCCCTTCTGCGCCTGGGTCACGTCCCAGTCGACGTGGACGATCTTCGGCTTGACGGTCACACCGTCCAGCGTCGAAACCTCTGCCCCGAGCGGCGTCACCGCCGCGACCTCGCCCTCGCCGAGCACGAGGACGCGCTTCGTGTAGGGAATGATCGCGGTGATGTCGGAGGCGATGTAGAACTCGTTGTCGCCAAGCCCGACCACGAGCGGCGCGTTCAGGCGCGCGCCCACGAGCAGCTCGGGATCGTCGCTGGAGAACATGGCCAGCGCGTAGGCGCCCTGGATGCGCCTGAGGGCGGCGCGCACGGCGGCGAGGAAGTCGCCCTTGTAGTACTTCTCGATGAGGTGCGGGACGACCTCGGTGTCCGTTTCCGACGGAAACTCGTGGCCCTCCGCCTCGAGCTCGGTCTTGAGCTCGGCGAAGTTCTCGATGATGCCGTTGTGGACGACGAAGATCTTGCCGTGGCAATCGGTGTGGGGGTGGGCGTTGATGTAGGTCGGCTTGCCGTGCGTCGCCCAGCGAGTGTGGCCGATGCCGAGCTTGCCCGAAGGCATGTTCGCCTCGAGCTTCTGGATCAACGTGTCCACCTTGGCCTCTGACTTGGTGACGCTGGTGCGCACCGCGTCGCCGGCCCTCGGGAGCTCGAGGACGGCTACGCCCGCCGAGTCATAGCCCCGGTACTCCAGGCGCTTGAGGCTTTCCATGAGGATCGGCGTCGCCTCGCGATCGCCAAGGTAGCCGATGATCCCGCACATCTCTATTACCTCTACTAGAACTCCCGGGAGGTTGTTTCGACTGGGGTGAAACGGCTGCGGAGGCGGCTAGGTTACTACGAGGGGGTCGGCGTCACAGTCGGGTTGCGAGAGATCGAATACTTGACCGTGGCCGCCTGAATCGAACCCGTCGTCCCGTTCGGGTAGTTGATGTTGATCGTGAAGGTCGCATCCGAGGTGCTGTTGCTCAGGTCCACGCCGGACAGCAGGATGCGCTGGACACGGCCGACGGCGGCCGGGTCGCCCGTGATGACGACGGTGATCGGCGACACCGTCACACCGGTGACCTGGTAGCCCGCCGGCGGGCCGTGCGTCGGCGTGGCCACGACCAGCGCCACCGTGCTGCTGGAGGCGCCCGCCGCGGCCTCGACGTGCACGTTCACGGAGTTGACGTCGAGGACGGCGCACGGTTGGGTCTGGCACCGAGTCAGGTCGATCGCGCCGGTGCTGCTGCTCAGCGCGACCAGCTGGTTGGGGATGTCGAGCGTCCCGGTGCTGATCTGCTGCGCCAGCGTGACCGTGGCGACGAGGTTTTTCTCCCAGGTCAGCGGGCCGTCGAAGTGGACCTTGCACGGGTTCGGCGTCGCCGACCCCGGGCAAAGCGGGTTGGTCTTGGTCACGCTCCAGCCCGGCGCGGCATGGGCCACGACCTGGACCGGAACCTCCTGCACCTGGCGGGTGTCGGCCTGGACCACGATGGGCGGCGGTTGCTGCACCTGGACGTGGGTGTCGGTGGGCTTGACGTTGACGTTCAGCCTGACCGAGGCGGCCGGCAGCACCCGTGTCGCATCGACGCTCGCCGTGAGGTTGCTCGAGTCGACGCGCGCGATAGCGTCGGCCAGGCCCTGCACGGTGACGGTGGTCTTGGTCGGCGGGTTGATGAGCACGATCGCGGGCGGCACCACGTAGTCGATGCCGACCGTGACCGTCTTGACCGTCGGCGGATTCTGCGAGAACGCGACCGCGCCGAGCATCAGGATGCCCAGGCCGAGCGCGAGCAGCTTCAGGCGCCACTCGTTGGTGAGCAGGCTCCAGCTCATCGGCGGAACCTGAAACGGCCGTTGCCGTTCTGCGCCGCGACCCTCACCGCGATGCGACGCCGGAGGTTGTCAGGGTCGAGGTTGCGGCTGATCTGCCCCTCCTCGATCACGGAGATGTTTCCGGTCTCTTCGGAGACGACGAGGACGAGCGCATCGGAGGCCAGGGAGAGGCCGAGCGCCGCCCTGTGCCGGGTGCCCAGGCGCTCGCGCACGCTGCCTTCCTCCGGCAGCGGCAGCAGGCAGCCGGCGGCGATGATGCGGTCGCCGCGAACGATGACCGCCCCGTCGTGCAGCGGCGAGTTGGGATAGAAGATCGACTGCAGCATCTCGGCCGAGATCTCGCCGTTGATGCGCACGCCCGTGGCGGCGTAGTCCTCGAGGCCGACCTCACGCTCGAAAGCGATCAGGGCGCCCGTGTGCTTCATGCTCAGCCGCTCGGCGGCGCGGATCGCCTCCGAGATCGCCTGGTTGTATTGGCGCGCGTTGAAGCGCGACAGCGGCCGGCCGATGTGCCCGATGCGGCCCAGCTGGTCGAGCGCGCGGCGCAGCTCGGGCTGGAACATGACGATCACCGCGATGACGATGAAGAAGGTCGCGGTGCGAAAGATCCACGAGAGCAGGATCAGGTTCAGCGCGGTCGACACCACGCCGAGCACCGCGAGCAGGATCAGGCCGACCAGGATCTGCGTGCCCTGCGTGCCCCGCAGCAGCCGGAGCAGCTGATAGAGGACGAACGTCACGACCGCGACGTCGATGATCTCCAGCGGCCCAAGGTGGCGGGTCACCTCGCCCAGCTGCGACCAGAACTCGTTGAAGAAGCTCACGTCTCGAACAGCCCCGACATGAGCGCCATCTGTGTGTAGAGCCGGTTCTCAGCCTGCTGAAAGACGACCGAGCGCGGGCCGTCGATGACCTCGTCGGTCACCTCCTCGCCTCGGTGGGCGGGAAGGCAGTGCATGAAGACGGCGCCTGGCGCGGAGTCCATCAGCCGCTGGTTGACCTGGTATGCGGCGAAGACCTTCTGCCTGGCCGCGCGCTCGTCTTCCTGGCCCATGGAGGCCCAGACGTCGGTATAGATGGCGGTCGCGTTGCGGACATCGATGTGATTCGTCAGCGAGATGTGGTGCTTGCCTGAGTTGATGCTACGAGCCCGCTCGACGGACGCAGGGTCGGGGTCATACCCGGGCGGGGTGACGACCGTCAGCTGGAAACCGGCGAGCGTGGCCGCCTCGATGAGCGAGTGCGCGATGTTGTTGCCGTCGCCGATGTAGACGAGGTGCTGATCGCGGAGGTCACCCTTCAGCTCCTCCATCGTCATCAGGTCGGCAAGGACCTGGCACGGGTGCGAACGGTCGGTCAGGGCGTTGATGACCGGCTTCTCGGAGTACCGCGCGAGCTGCAGCAGGTCGATGTGCGAGCGCAGCCGCGCGACGACGCCGTCGACGTAACGATCGAGCACCCGGGCCGCGTCGGCCACCGACTCCCGGAACCCGAGCTGGACGTCCTGGCTGGTGAGGGTGGTCGTCCCGCCTCCAAGCCTGGCGATTCCGACCTCGAACGAGACGCGGGTGCGGTGCGATGGTCGCTGGAAGAGCATGGCGAAGTGCTTGCCGGCCAGCGGCCGCTCCGACCAGCTGCCGGCCTTGATGGCGTGCGACAGGTCGAGCAGGCGGCGAAGGTCGGCGGCCTGCAGGTCGGCCACGTCGACGAAGTCCCTTCCCCTCAACGAGATCACAGGGCGATCATGATCGCTCTCTCGACCTACAGACGGGGTTCTATTGGCTCTCCGGCCACCACTGGCGAGATCGCCAGATCGCGCACCGAGTCGAACTCAGGCAGCCTGGCGCGCAGCTTCGGGTCGTCGCGGAGCCGGACGATCAGGTCCCGGCACACGGAGGGCTCCAGGCCGAACAGCGCGGGCTTCAGCACCAGCGGCGGCTCGTTGCGGAGCTGGATCGTCAGCCGGTCGGTCACGCTCACCCTCGGCCAGGAGTCCGGCTCGGAGAGGGTCACGGCCTCCATGGCCGTCCAGACGGCTCGCATCTCGTGCCGGCCCTGGATGACCAGCAGACGATCCCGGAAGAGGCACAGCCTCGCCGGTGGCCAGGTCAGGAGCTGGAATGCGGCTCGCGCGACGAGCAGGGCGCCGGCGATCGAGCCCAGCGCCAGCGCCACGCCGGCGACCGCGCCCTGGGGCAGGTGGAACGCACCAACCGCGAGCAGGGCAAACGCCGCGGTCCAGGCCACGGCGGCAAGTCCCAACGTCACGACCGAGCGGTGCGATCGAACGTAGATCAAAAGGGCCCCACCACCATGGATTAGTGTATTCCGCGTAATGGACGTGCTCGCGGAGCGCGCTGCCATCGATGCCGCCGTCTCCGGCAAGACGATCTGCACCATGTTCGCCGATGCGGTCGGGAAATGGGGCGACCGGCCCGCGCTGCACTGGAAGAAGAACGGCGGGTGGGAGACGCTCACCTGGCGCGAATACCGTGACCAGGTGGCGGCGGTCACGCTGGCCCTGCGGGCGATCGGCTTCGGGCCCGGTCAGTTCGGCCTGATCATGGCCCGGAACGCGCCGGAGCACGTCATCGCCGACCTTGGAATCGTCCACGCCGGCGGCGCCGCGATCAGCGTGTACAACACGCTCGCGCCGGAGCAGATCGAGTACGTCGCCAACCATTCCGAGGCCACCGTGGCGTTCGTCGAGGACGAGGGCTTCCTGCAGAAGTTCCTCGCCATCCGCTCGTCGACGCCGCACCTGCAGCACCTCGTCCTGGTGCGGGGCGACGCGCCCGAGGGCGTGACGTCATGGGAGTCGCTCGTCGCGAAAGGACGAGCGCTCTACGAGGCGGACCCGAAGAGCTTCGAGCATTCGTGGCGCGCGGTCGGGCCAGAGGACACGGTTTCGCTGATCTACACCTCCGGGACCACAGGTCCTCCGAAGGGCGTCGTGTACTCGCACAACAACATCCTGTGGACTGTCGAGTCGGTGCAGCGCTTCTGGGCGATCGAGCCTCAGGTCCTGGTCAGCTACCTGCCCCTCGCCCACGTGGCCGAGCGCTTCACCTCGCAGTGGCGCGGGATAACGGACGGCCACGAGGTCTGGCTCTGCCCCGACCCGAACCTGCTGCTGCCGTTCCTGCTCGAGGCGAGGCCCACGTTCTTCGTCGGCGTGCCGCGCGTCTGGGAGAAGCTGATGGCGGGCCTGCGGGCGGGCATCGCCGCCGAACCGGACGAGACCAAGCGTGGCATGGCGCAGGGCGCGCTTGAGGCTTCGATCTCCGCCTACCGGCTGCGCCATGAAGGCCAGCCCGTGCCGCCAGAGCTGGCGGCGGTCGTGGAGCGCGCGGCGCCTCTGTTCGCGCTGCTGCGCTCCAAGGTCGGGCTGGACCGCTGCACGACCGCCATCACGTCGACGGCGCCGTGCCGGCCCGAGGTGCACGAGTTCTGGGCCGCGCTGGGCATGCCCCTGTACGAGGTGTGGGGCATGAGCGAGCTGACCGGGCCCGCGACCGTCGTCCCGATGGAGGACCACCAGGCGCCGTCGATCGGCAAGCCCATGCCCGGCGTCGAGGTCCGGCTTGGCGACGACGGAGAGCTGCTGGTCCGCGGCGGCAACGTGATGGTCGGCTACTACAAGGAACCGGCCAAGACCGCCGACATCATCGACAAGGACGGCTGGGTCCACTCCGGCGACATCGCCGAGCCGGGACCCAACGGCCAGTTCAAGATCATCGACCGCAAGAAGGAGCTGATCATCACCTCGGCCGGCAAGAACATCTCGCCCGCCAACCTCGAGTCGCTGGCGAAGTCGAGCCCGATCATCGGCCAGGCGGTGGCCGTGGGCGACGGCCGCAACTTCATCTCAGTGCTGGTCGTCCTCGACCCGCAGGTGGCGCCGGCGTGGGCCAGGGCGCGCGGCGTCGAAGCGCCGGCGATGGCCGACCTGGCCGAGCACGAGGCGGTGATCGCCGAGGTGCGCCGCGCGCTCACCGACGCGAACCGGCACCTGTCCCGCGTCGAGCAGTTCAAGCGCTTCACGATCCTGCCGACCGAATGGTCGCCGGAATCGGAGGAGCTGACGCCGACGATGAAGCTGAAGCGCCGCGTGATCCACAGCAAGTACCAACCGCAGATCGAGGCGATGTACGCGACACCGCCCGGCGGTCACGCGGTCGACCCGAGCCGGGAGGAAGGTTAGCCCTTCTTCGCCCGGGCGCCGTTCGGCCTGTAATTCATCACGGCTTCCGTGAACAGGCGTGTCGCCAGGCGCGTCTTCGGCTCGCCGGCGCGCGCGGCGATCTTGCTGAGCTGGTCGACGACCCGTGGCTCGACGTTGAGGCGATACAGCTGCTTGGCGACGGTTTTTTCTTTCATCCTCCCGAGTCTGGGCCCCGACCGCGACCTTGCCTACCCAGCCTGTTAAGAAGATGCCTGTGATCCGGGATAAGGTCGAGGAGAA
>JBKPCW010000104.1:0-7129 GCA_046727555.1 Candidatus Dormiibacterota bacterium
GATGAGGAGCCTGCCCGGCGGCGATCCACTGTCCTGGCCGAGGGCCTGGACGACGGCCTCGAACCCCCTGACCATGTTGGTGCCGTGGTCTCCGTCGCCGATCGCCGCGTCGAGCTGGACCAGGTGGTCTCGCTCGGCGCGCACGGCGGCTTCGACCTCGCGCATCCAGGAGGTGATCGTGGCCGCGTCCATAGCCCTTGCGGTGATCAAGTTAGTTGCCTAGACGCCCCAGCGCAGCGCCGCGGTGTGCACGGGTGCGTCCCACAGCTTCGTCAGCTCTTCGTCGAGCTCGAGCACCGTGAGCGACGCCCCCGCCATCTCGAGCGACGTGATGTAGCTGCCGACCAGGTTGCGGACCGGCTCGAGGCCGGCGGCCCGGAGCTTCTTGTCGACCTCGCCATAGAGAAGGTAGAGCTCGAGCAGCGGCGTGCCGCCCATGCCGTTGACGAACGCGAGGACCTTCGCCCCCTTCGGCGCCTTGAGGTCCGAGACGACGGCCTCGACCATCACGTCCACGACCTCGGCGGCGGAGCCGAGCGTGGCACGCTTGCGGCCCGGCTCGCCGTGGATGCCGATGCCCAGCTCGATCTGGCCGTCGGGCAAATCGAAGATTGGCTTGCCCGAAGCCGGCGGCACGCATGAGGACAGGGCCACGCCGAACGAACGCGCCCGCCCGTTGACGCGCTTGACCAGGTCCGTCACCTTTGTCAGGTCGGCTCCCGACTCGGCGGCCGCACCGGCGATCTTCTCCGCGAGCACGGTGGCGCCTACTCCCCGCCGGCCGGCGGTGTAGAGCGAGTCCTGCACGGCCACGTCGTCGTCGATGACGACCGAGGTGACCTTGATCCCCTCGTCGGCCGCGTCCTCGGCGGCGAGCTTGAAGTTGAGCACGTCGCCCGTGTAGTTCTTGACGATGTGGACGACGCCCGCGCCGCCGTCCACCGCCTTCGTCGCGGCCAGCATCTGCGCGGGCACGGGCGAGGTGAAGACCTCGCCAGGGCAGGCTGCGTCGAGCATGCCGAGGCCGACGTAGCCACCGTGAAGCGGCTCGTGGCCCGAACCACCGCCGGAGATCAGCGCCACCTTGCCCTTCCTGGGCGCGTCCCTGCGGACCAGGATCTGGGCCGCGGCGTCGTAGCGGACGAGGTCAGGGTGCGCGGCGGCGAGACCGGCCAGCGACTCTTTGACGACCTGCGCCGGCTCGTTGAGGAACTTCCGCATCTGGTTGGTTTCGACTGCCATTGTCTTTTCTCTCCTCAGCTGGCCGCCGCTGCGGCTTTTTCTTCGTGGGTCACGGCATCCTCGATCGGCTGCTCGACGTGACGAGGATTGGCGAAGTAGTCGTACAGGTAAGAGGCCGCGGCCGCTCCGACGAGCCCCGGGATGAGGTAGACGGGGATGTACTGCGCCCAGTAGGTGGTGCCCCCGGCGATCGCCGCCACCAGCTCGGGGCCGAAGGCGCGCGCCGGGTTGAGAGACGCGCCGGTGACGGGACCGAAGATCAGGATGATCCCGACGACCGCGCCGCCGATGACGAGGCCGGCGAGCTGCTGCGGCGAGCGCCCGTCGACGATACCGAGGATCGCGAACAAGAGGAGGCCGGTCCCGATCGCCTCGGCCAGCGCCGCCTGGAGGTAATAGGTGGTCGAAGCGTCGGCCGCAAAGTGGGTCTGGCCCATGCCGAACGTGACCGCGTTCTGGCCGAAGACTCCCCAGATCGCGAACGCGCCGATGACGGCGCCGACGAACTGCGCCCCCCAGTAGACGGGCACCTCGCCCCACGGAAACCTCTTCGTCGCCGCGAGCGCGAAAGTGACCGCCGGGTTGATGTGGCATCCCGAGACCTTGCCGATCGCGTAGACGAGGGCGGTGATGATGAAGCCGAACGCGAAGCTGATCCCCAGCAGATCGGCTTCGGTCACGGCAGGCACCGCCTTGCCCGCCAGGGCCAACGTCGCAATCACCGAGCCCGGACCGACCAGGACCAGGGCCGCGGTGCCGAAGACCTCCGCCAACGCCCGCTGTCGAATCGAGAACATTGCTCCAGAAACCCCCTCGTTTATTCTGATCGCCATTCGACATTGTCGAATGCGTTTCGCAAACCCTACTGCGGCCCGCGGCGTTTGTCAACAGGCATACAAGCCGGCGCCGCTGAATTCGGCTGCGGAGCACACACGGAGCGGGCCGCGGATGCCTTAGGCTTGCCGGCACGATGCGCCACCAGCGCGCGATTGCGATCGAGATTCACCGGGGAGGTCCCCCGACTTAGCGCGCCGCGCTGATGTCGGATGGACCTCCCGGCCAGAAGGTCGGGAGGTTTTTTTATGTCCGCGAGAAAGATCGTCGTGTACGACACGACCCTGCGCGACGGGGCGCAGGGCCCGGACGTGTCCTTTTCCGCCGCCGACAAGGAGCGGATCGCGCGCCTGCTCGATGGGCTTGCCTTCGACTACGTCGAGGGCGGCTTCCCTGGCTCCAACCCGAAGGACGAGGAGCTGTTCGCGCGCCTCGCCGAGTCGCCGCTGCGACATGCCCGGCTGGCCGCCTTCGGCGCCACCCGGCGTGCCGGCGGCACCTGCCAAGGCGACGCCAACCTGCAGGCGCTGGCCGCCAGCGAAGCGCCGGTCTGGACCCTCGTCGGCAAGAGCGACACGTGGCAGGTTTCAACCGTGCTCGGGACGACCAACAACGAGAACCTCGCCATGGTCGAGGAGTCGGTCGCGTACGGAGTCGGCCAAAAGCGCGAGGTCATCTTCGACGCCGAGCACTTCTTCGACGGCTTCGCCCGCGACGCCGAGTACGCGGTCGAGGTTTGCCTCGCCGCGGCCAGGTCAGGCGCCTCGTGGGTCGTCCTCTGCGACACCAACGGCGGCAGCCAGCCCGAGGCGGTCGCGCGCGGCGTCGAGGCGGTGCGCCGCGCACTGCAGGATGCCGGCCTCGAGGCGCGCGTCGGCATCCACACCCACAACGACTGCGAGCTGGCCGTCGCCAACTCGCTCGCCGGCGTGATCGCGGGCGCGGACATGGTGCAGGGCACCATCAACGGCTACGGCGAGCGGACCGGCAACGCGAATCTCATCTCGGTGGTCGCGAACCTGGTCCTCAAGCTCGGCTTCGACGCACTGACCGAGGGCTCGGTCGGACGCTTCAGCGAGCTCTCGCGCACCGTGGCAGAGATCGCCAACCTCGCCCTGCCGCTGCAGCAACCGTTCGTCGGCCACGGCGCATTCGCGCATAAGGGCGGCCAGCACGTCGCCGCGGTGCTGAAGCACAAGGACGCGTACCAGCACATCGACCCCGCCCTTGTCGGCAACGAGGCCCGCGTGCTCGTCTCCGAGCTGTCGGGCCGGGGCAACGTCCTTGCCAAGGCGCGCGAGTTCGGCCTCGAGCTCGACAAGGACGACCCGCAGACGCGCTGGCTGGTCAACCACCTGAAGGAGCTAGAGCACCGCGGCTATGCGTACGAGGCCGCGGACGCGTCGTTCGAGATGCTGATCCGGCGCCTGCAGCCCGGGTATGTCGCGCCCTGGAAGGTCGCGGACTTCACGACGCAGGTGCGCCAGAACGGCGGCTCGGTGCACGCCGAGGCAACCGTCAAGGTGGAGGTCGGCGATGCGGTGTTTCACACCGCCGCGTCCGGCAACGGCCCGGTGAATGCGCTCGACGCCGCGCTGCGGAAAGCGTTGAGCCCCCGCTTCCCGGCGCTGGACGGTGTAAGCCTCCACGATTACAAGGTGCGCATCCTCAACGGCGACGCGGGCACCGCGGCCACGACCCGGGTGCTGATCGAGTCCGGCAAGGGCACCACGCACTGGACGACGGTCGGCTGCTCGGCGAACATCATCGAGGCCTCGATGCTCGCCCTCCTCGACTCGCTGGAGTACGCGATCCTCGCCTAGATCGAGAGAGAGGGCGAGGCAGGAGATACCGCCCGAGCTGCGGCGCGACGTGCGCCTGCTCGGCGACGTGCTCGGCAGGGTCATCGCCGCCTACGGGGGCGCCGAACTGCTCCGCGACGTCGAGCGCCTGCGCGGGCTGGCCATCAAGGCACGGGACGACGGCCGCTACGAGCGTGAGGCGGAAAAGGTAGTCGCCTCGTGGACGCTCGAGCGCGCCGAGCTGGTGGCGCGTGCGTTCACGTGCTACTTCCACCTCGCCAACCTCGCCGAAGAGCACCACCGCGCCCGCGTCATCCGCGAGCGCGACCGCGGACCCGCACCGATGCCCGAGTCGATCGCCGCGACGGTCGCCACGCTGCGGCCAAAGCTTGGCCGCAGGCGCCTCATGACCCTCGTCGGAGCGCTCGAGGTCCACCCCGTCTTCACCGCTCACCCGACGGAGTCACGCCGGCGCGCCGTCGTCACCGCGATCCGGCGCGTCGGCGAGCAGCTCGAGAGGCTCGAGGACCCGCGCCTGGGAGACAGCGAGCGCGCGGACGCCCAGCGCCGGCTCGCCGAGGAGATCGACCTTCTGTGGCGGACGGCGCAGGTGCGCACGGCGCAGGTGACGCCGCTCGACGAGGTGAGGTCGTTCATGGCCGTCTTCGACGAGACGCTGTTTCGCATGGTGCCCGAGGTGCTGCGCGCGCTCGACGTGGCCCTGGGCGAGACGGCGCCCGCATTTCTGCGCTTCGGCAGCTGGATCGGCGGCGACCGCGACGGCAACCCGGCCGTGACGGCGCTCGTCACCCGGGAGACGATGCAGATCCAGGCCCAGCACGCGATGGTGGCGCTCGAGGCGGTCGCCAATCGAATCGGCCGATCGCTCACGGTCGACGCGGAGACCACCCCGCCGTCGCCGGCGCTCCGGCGCCGTCTGCAAGGGGCGGCGGCCGAACCTCACCGCCAGTTTCTCCTGGACGTCGCGGGTCGCCTCCACGACCATGGTTATGGCCGCGCCTCCGAGCTCATCGACGATCTCCGGCTCCTCCAGGGCTCGCTCGAGGCCGCCGGCGCCACGCAGCTCGCGCGTGGCGAGGTCCAGCACCTCATCTGGCAGGCGGAGACGTTTGGCTTTCACCTGGCGGAGCTCGAGGTCCGCCAGCACAGCCGGGTGCACGACGAAGCGCTGGCCGGGTCGACGGTGTCGCGTGACGTGCTGGACACGATGGAGGTGATCGCCGACCTGCAGTCGGAGTACGGCGAGGCCACCTGCCGCCGGTACGTCGTGAGCTTCACACGGGACGCGGCCGACGTGGCGGCCGTTTACGAGCTGGCACGGCGCGCGAGGCGCAGGCCGGTGCTCGACGTCGTTCCTCTGTTCGAGAGCCTTGACGACCTGCGCCGCGCGGCCGCCGTGATGGACGAGGTGATCGCGCTCCCAGCCGTGCGCGAGCGCCTGGCGGCGAACGGCCGCAAGGTCGAGGTGATGCTCGGCTACTCGGACTCCGCGAAGGAGATCGGCCCGCTGTCGGCGACGCTCGCCCTGCACGACGCGCAGGCGGCGCTGACGGCATGGGCGAAGCGAAATGAGGTCAGATTGACGTTGTTTCATGGTCGCGGAGGCGCGCTCGGCCGCGGCGGCGGACCGGCGAACCGCGCCGTGCACGCGCAGGCCCCGGGCTCGGTCGCGGGGCGCTTCAAGGTGACGGAGCAGGGCGAGGTCATCTTCGCCCGCTACGGCAACAGCGCCATCGCTCGGCGGCACGTGGAGCAGGTCACGTCCGCCGTCCTCGAGGCGTCCGCACCGGGTGCTTCGCGCTCCGATCCCGCACGCGACTTTCGCGAGCTGGCCACTCTCATCGACGGCCCTTCGCGGGCCGCCTATCGCGGTCTGACCGAATCACCGGGATTCGAGCGCTGGTTCCTCGACGTGAGCCCCATCGAGGAGCTCGGCCGCCTGCGCATCGCGTCGCGTCCGCAGCGGCGCACGGGAGGGTCGCGGCTCGAGGACCTGCGCGCGATCCCGTGGGTGTTCGCCTGGTCGCAGATGCGCCTCAATCTGCCGGGTTGGTACGGAATGGGCACTGGCCTCGCCGCCGCGCCCTTGCGCGAGCTGAAGCGGGCCTACGTGGATTGGCCGCTCTTCAACTCGATGATCGACAACGCGGAGATGAGCCTGGCCAAGACCGACCGCCGCATCGCGCTGCGGTACCTGGCGCTGGGCGCGCGCGCCGACCTCGCCGAGAGGGTGATGCGCGAGTACGACCTCACGCTCGAGCAGGTGCTCGCGGTGACCGGGCACAAGAGGCTTCTCGAGGACCGGAGGGTGCTCTCCTGGGCGATCGAGCTGCGTAACCCCTACGTCGACGCGCTGTCACACCTGCAGCTGAGGGCGCTGCGCGCGATGCGCGATCGAAGGACGCCGCGCGCGGACCGGGCAAGGGCCGAGCGCGCTTTTCAGCTGAGCGTCAACGGCGTCGCGGCGGGCCTGCAGAACACGGGATAAGGCGCGGAGGAGGCAGGCCTCCCCCGCGGACCCTCCTTCCACTGATGACGCCCGGCGGCGCCTGGTAGGCGACGCCTGGTGACGGCCGGAATGAATCCGGCCTACAGCTCCACTTCGTCTGCGGGGCTATGCGGCCCCCAGATGTTGAATGGCGGAGAGCTCGTTGGCCAGCAGCTCCACTGTCTCCGGGTCCCACTGCGTCCCAGCGCCGGCGCGCAGCACCGCCACCGCCTCCTCCGTCGAGCGGCGCGTGCGGTAAGGCCTGTCATTGACCAGCGCGTCGAAGGCGTCGCACACGGACACGATCCGGGCCACCCGCGGGATCTCGCGCGCGCGCAGGCCGTCGGGGTAGCCGAGGCCGTCGAACCGCTCGTGGTGGTGGCGGATTATGGGCAGCAGCCCCGAGGTCGAGCGCAGGGGCCGCACGATGCTCTCGCCGATGGCCACGTGAGCCTGCATCTGCGGCAGCTCGCTCGGATCGAGCGGGCCGGGCTTATGGAGGATCGAGTCGGAGACGCCGATCTTGCCTATGTCGTGGATGATGCCACCCCGATAAAGCGTCTCCAGCGCCGGCTCGGCCAGCCCGAGCATCTGGCCGAGAAGACGCGCCGACTCGCCGACGCGCTGCGTGTGCCGCTCGGTGAACGAGTCCTTGGCTTCGACCGCCGTCGCGAGCGAGAAGATGACGTGCTCGGCGCCGTCGAGCGTGTTGTAGAGCTCCTTCAGGCGGAGCGCGGACCGC